>JANOYK010000034.1:0-2544 GCA_031428855.1 Burkholderiales bacterium
CACCCGCGCCACTGGTGGTTACCACCACGTTGGTGGTCTGCAATTGCGTGCTGATCGTTGACCACCGCAGATTTGCGCCAGTCGTATTTGGGTCGAAGACCCCCAGCGTAAACGTGCCATCGTCCGTTCCACCACCCGTGATAGTGACGTTGCGCGGGTCAAGCAGCAATGTGCCAGTCTGCCCGTTGGGCGCACGCAAATCCATCGACCCGCGCGGATTGAAATACAGGTAGTCCTTGCCCGATACCTCCGCGAACCCGCCATTGCCGCCTTGCGCGCCGCCGCGTGCCGAGATGCTGGCGACAAAGTGTGTCGCTTGATCCGCCCACACGATTACCTTGCCGCCATTGCCGTTGAGCAATGCATCGGCGCGCAAGGTCACGTCCTCACCCACAAAAGTTCTCTTGGCGTTGGGAATGTCAGGGTTCTTGCCTTGCAGGTCGCCGCCCACCAGAATCGTGCCGCCGCCGGTTTCACCAGAGGCATCTATCGCAGCCGATCCGTCGACGACAACGGTTGGCGCGAGAATTTCGATGGTGCCACCCTTGCCAGGAGCGTTGGTGGCAGCGGTTGTTACGGTGGTGGTGGCCTGATAGGCGCTTGCAGCAACGGTCTTGGGGGTGGCGGCAATGTTGACTTTGCCCAGCAAGGCGCTGACGCCATTGCCGTGGAGGTCTGGCGTGATAGTAAGCGTGTTCTCGCGCGCCAGCGTGATGCCGGTCTGGCTTTGCGGCAGGTTTTGCTCCAGCTTCGGGCTGGCGGTGCCGATGGCCTCGACCGTGCCATGCACGGTGGCGGTGGTGTTTTCTGATTGAATCGTGATCTTGCCTGCCGTGGGGCCGGAAGCCTCGGTACGGCTGCCAGCGTCGAGGGTGACGTTTTGCTTGGCGCGGAACACGATGCGGCCCTGCGCGTTGAGTTCCGCAGTGCTGGCTTGGGCGACACCGCTGTGGCGCACATTGCCGGCAAACATGCCGATGGTGCCGCCACTGGCGATGAGCTTGCCGAGGTTGACCGCTTGGTTTCCGTTGGCGGTGATTTCGACGCGCAGTTCGGGCGATTTTGGATTGATGATCTCGACCGTATTGCCGGCGGCAAGGATGATCTCGCCCTTGGGGGTGTGGATGACGCCGTGATTTTCAACGTCTTTGCCAACGAAGTAGACAAAGCCGCCCGACTGCGTGACGATGGTGCCGTAGTTGGCTACCTTGCCGCTGCCCGCGCCGTTTTCAAACTTGAACTTGCCGGCCATCAGGTCTTCGGTTTTGATGCCTAGGCTGGAGGCGACAAACGCTGCGGTGTCGATGTAGGCACCGTTGCCGATGGTGACGCCGTTCGGGTTGATGAGAAAGACCTTGCCGTTAGAGAGCAGGCTGCCGAGAATGCTTGACGGTGTGCTGCTGGTGACGCGGTTGAACACCATCGAGCCAGCGTTTTGCTGCACGAACTGCACGGTTTTGCCGGCACCAATGCTGAAACTTTCCCAGTTAATGTTAGTGCCCGGTGTGTTGGTCACCGTCATTTTGTTGCCGCTGGTGGCGATGCTGGCACCGCCCTGTGTAACCATCCCTCCGGTGGGCAGTTGAGCAAACGCCGCGTGCTGGCCGATCAGGGGCAGCGCGAAGGCCGACGCCACCGCCCAGGTGAATGGGTTCGGTTTTCGCAGCCATTCTGCATAGACCACAGGGCAAGCGCGCGGGGAGCGGTTGCCGGAACGTGGACGCGTTTGAAACTGCGCGGAGTTGAGGGAAACTGCTGGGAGCGGGCGGATTTTCATGGCTCTGACCTCTAGACCGGACGGCAATTGCACACTGCATGCCCGGCAAAATATCAACGTCAACACAACATCAAACAGCTAAGTTCTGGCCGGAAATGATCTCAATGAATAGCTCACCGAAAACCCATTAACGGTCACTCTAGAATCGTAACCGATTGAGAGTGAAAATTACGTGATTTTCGTCACAAAAAATGACATTCTGCCAGAGTGACAATTTGCGTCACGCCGGCATGCGGCCAATCGGGGCTGGCGAACGGCGTTCTTTGGACTGCCATCACGACGTGCCGGTGGCCGGCAAGGTCCGAGGATTGTGTACCTTGATCCCCGGATGATCCGGGGCGGAGCTTGAATCAGAGGTGCGAGGACAAGCGCTCGCGCAATACGGTGGAGCCGTCGTCGCGAATCTCGATATAGCCGCTGACTTCCAGACCCTTCATGACGCGGCTGACCATCTCGCGCGAGGCGCCAATCATTTTGGCGATATCCTGGCGCGGCAACTTATTTTTGATGACTTTTTGCCCGTCCACATCTTCGGAATATTCGATCAGCACGCGCGCAACCCGGCCATAGACGTCGAGCAGGGCGAGGCTTTCGATTTTGCGGTCTGCTTCGCGCAGACGCTTGACCAGCCCGCGCATGATGACCATCGCCAGGTCAAAATTGTCCTTGAGCAGCGCGTTGAAATCGTCCTTGGTGACGACCACAAATTCGCACGGCTCGGTGGTCACCACCGAGGCCGCGCGCGGCTCGTCGTCCATCAGGCCCAT
>JANOYK010000035.1:0-5667 GCA_031428855.1 Burkholderiales bacterium
CACGCTGACTTGACCAAACAGGCGTTTGAGCAATCCGAGACGCTTGACCTTCGCCAACGCGATCAGCGGCCCGGCATCGGCAATGACTCCCGGGCCCACTAGCGGCGCTTGCGGCTGGTTTTTGTGGCAGGCTTGGTGGCAGGCTTGGTGGCAAGCTTGGTGGCCGGTTTGGTGGCCGGTTTGGTGGCTGGCTTTATGGCCAACTTTGTGGCCGGCACCCGAGCCGCCACTGGCGCGGCGCGTTTCGGGGTGCGCGCCTTGGTGCGGGCCAGCCACGCGTGAATCACATCGGTGTCGTGCGCCACATCACTTGCGTTGCCGTCCAGGCCGATACCCAGCCTTGACAGCGTTTCAAACATGTCTGCGCGGCCCACACCGGCAATTCGCGCGGCAGTGCCGGTGGTGATGACACCGTCACGAAACAGCGACGCAGCGAGCGCCATGCGCACGCGCTTGACATCAGGTACGCGCAAATGATCCAGACCGACCAGCAAGGCTTCGGGGGTATCGCGGTTGGTGACCACCACCATCTCCCCGTCGCGCGCATGCCGCAGCGCAGCTGAAGGATTGTTCTTCAATTCACGGACTGAAACGCTTTCCATTGAGTGGCCTCACACTGTAGGAACATGACGCAGGAACTATAGCATGCCGGACAAGCCGCAAACCTGACAGACGACAAGCTGGCTGGTCCGCTTGCATCGCAAATCAAGAGCGCAGCCACCGTCTGCGGCGAGCCGGCCTGGCGATTCAAAACAATTCGCGCACACTGCCCTGCCGCTCCAGCGCAGCCAGTTTTTCGTAGAGCGCAACGCCGGCTGCTTCGTCCATGCCGGAGGTGGTACGCCCGAGAGCCACGCAATCGACAAATTTTTCACGCAACTGCGCCAGGCTCAAGGGTAGCTTGGCGTGGCCGCGCGCGAAACGCACCTCGCCCGAGTCAAACGAGCGGCCATCATTGGTTTCGATCACGACCTGGTCGGCGTAGGCGAACGACGGGTCAATCGGGCAGTGGGTATCGACCGCAGTGATGGCAACCTTGGCAAATTGCTCGCGCACTTTGGGCTGGGCCACAAACGCGTCGGTGAGTTCGTTCAAACCAACGCGGCGCACGGTGAGCGCCGCGGCCACCGCAAATTCAAGACTGAACTTGGCTTCGAGGCCGGTTTCAGGACGGTGATTGCGCAGCATGGAGTCTTGCGCACGGCCGAGCGTGACGGCCACTTTGCGCACCTGATCGGCTTGCAAATTTTCGCGGTTCACAATATCGAGCACGGCGTCGATGCTGCGGTGGGCCGAGTAGCACATCGGGTAGCGCTTGATCGACAAGCCTGAATCGAGAATGCGTAAACGCTTGCCAAGATCGCGCGCCGGGGTCTGCAGATCGGCTTTGCCCTCGGGCGAGATCGCGTGCAAAAAGCCGGCGCGGTGCTCGAACACGTCGGGTGCAGAGGTGAGGCCAAGCTTGGCCAACTGCACCGCCTCAATGCCTGCCGCAGCGGCGCGGCCGGCGTGCAGCGGTTTGGTCATGGTGCCAAAGTTGGAGACCAGCCCGCCCGCCATGCTGCCTGCGAGGCTCAACGCGCGCACGCACAAATCTACCGGCAGTTTGTGCAAATGCGCCACGGCAGCAGCGGCGGCGATGGTGCCGAACACGCCGGTTGGGTGCCAACCTTTCAGATGGTATTGGCCGCTGTCGCGGCTGTACAGCTCGGCCCAGACTTCGTAGCCGACGATATAGGCGCGCAACAGATCAGCACCGGAGGAGCCCAGCACATGCCCCTCAGCCAGAATGGCCGGGGTGATGACCGTGCTCGGGTGGCCGGCCAGCGCCACATCGTCGTAGTCGAGCGCGTGCGCGGCGGTGCCGTTGACGCAGGCGGCCTGCGCGCTGGGCAGCATGATTTTTTTGAACGGCACCGGCGCAGCCGAGCTGCCACTGCCGCCAGCGAGGTGTGCGTAGTGCTTGAGCAGAATGCCCACCACCGGCTCGGTGCAACCGGCGAACATGGTGGCGGTGGTGTCGGCGATACCGGTTTTGGCAACGGTGAAGGCGTCGCTGCTGTTGGCATCGAGGCCGGGGTTGACGGCAAATTGGGCGAGCTGAAGAGTGAGTCCGGTCATGACGGCATCCTTAATCGTGAGTGGGTGGTGAATCCGTGGGCGGTGCGTGGCGGGCGTGATGATTCGGGACGGTGTAGCGGCAATCAATACGAACGCGGCATACCAAGAATGTGTTCAGCGATATAGCTCAACACCAGATTGGTTGAGATCGGTGCAATCTGAAACAGACGCGTCTCGCGCCACGTGCGCTCGACCTCGTATTCTTTCGCGTAGCCGAAGCCGCCGTGGGTTTGAATGCAGGCCTCAGCCGCATGCCAGGCCGCTTCGGAGGCAAGCAGCTTGCCCATGTTGGCATCGTCGCCGCAGGGCCGGCCGGCCGCAAACATCACTGCCGCGCGGCGCAATACCAAGTCGGCCGCTTGCGTCTCGGCATGGGCGCGCGCGATCGGAAATGCGACGCCCTGGTTCTGACCAATAGGACGGTCAAACACACGCCGGTCAGTCGCATAGGCCACCGCTTTTTGGGTGAACCAACGCGCATCGCCAATCGCCTCGGCCGAGACCAGAATGCGCTCGGCGTTCATGCCATCGAGAATGTAGCGAAAGCCCTTGCCCTCAACACCGATCAACGCGCTTGCCGGAATCCGCACGTTGTCGAAAAACACTTCAGTGGCATGGTGGTTAATCATGGCCGGCAAGGGTTTGATCTCCAGCCCCTTGCCCAGACATTCGCGGATGTCGAGCAGAAATACTGACAGGCCGGCGCTCTTGCTGGTGACCTGATCGAGTGGCGTGGTGCGCGCCAGCAGCAGCATCAGGTCTGAGTGCAGTGCGCGCGAAGTCCACACCTTCTGGCCGTTGATGATGTAGCTGTCACCGTCGCGCACCGCGCGGGTTTTGAGTTTGGTGGTGTCGGTGCCGGTGGTGGGCTCAGTCACACCAAAGGCTTGCAGGCGCAGCGCGCCGCTGGCAATCTGCGGCAGATATTGTTGCTTCTGCGCTTCACTGCCATGCCGCAGCAGCGTGCCCATGATGTACATCTGCGCGTGACAGGCGCCGGCGTTGCAGCCAGATGCATGGATTTCTTCGAGGATCACCGCTGCCGCGCGCAGCGGCATGCCGCTGCCGCCGTATTGCTCAGGGATCAACGCACCGAGGTAACCGGCCTCGGTCAGCGCGGCGACGAACGCCTTCGGATAAGCAGTGTCCGCTTCATGCTTGCGCCAGTATTCACCGGGAAAGCCCGCGCAAATCTTGCGCACGCTGTCGCGGATTTCGGGGTAGTCGTCACCGATGGGGATCGACAGGTTGTCAGCTGCTGCGTCTGTATTCACGATGTTCACAGTGGCGTGGTGTGTAGTGGCGGTGCTTGCAGCAGTCATCTGGCTGAATTCCTAAAACGGCGAAGAAAAGTGGACAAAGAGCAGTGTGTTTCCGGATTCGGCCATCCGGAAACTGCATCGATGGCAGTTACAAAGCGTATTCAAGCGCAACCCATTATAAGAAGTAGCTTCGCTCCTCTGCGGTTGTCCTCAAATGAGATGATCGAAACGTTATGGTGTTATAGTGCAGCACTAATACACGATTTTGGAGAATGACCGTGATCGTCAAAGCCGTCGGCAGCAACGGACAAATTACGCTCGGCAAAGAATTCGCCGGGCGGTTGGTCATGCTGGACCAAACCGAACCTGGCGTGTGGACCATGAAGCTGGGCCAATTCATTCCCGACAACGAAAAATGGCTGCACCTGCCTGAAGCCAAAGCTGCATTGAATGAGGGTCTTGAGTGGGTTGCCAGTCATCCGGCGCGCGCCACCAATCTCGACGAGCTTGAAGCACGCATGCTCGCCACACGCCGGATACGCAAGACTGTTAAACGCAAAGTGGCCGCATGACCGGGCTGGTGCGCCTCGACCTCAACGCGGAACGATTTCAGCGTGACCTGTTCAAGCTTGAATCAGAGCAGCAACTGGCATTGCTAGGCACGTTCAGAAAAATCGCCCAAATGACCTGGGAGCAGGTGTACCGTGACAAGGGCCTGCACTGGGAAGCCATCGAGACGCATGCCGGTAAAAACAAGGAGCGCCTTTACAGCCTGAGGATCACGCTCAAATTCCGCGCAGTGGCGTATCGGGATGGCAATCTGATGCGTTGCATCTCGTTGCATCCCGATCACGATTCGGCTTACCAATAAGCGGCGCTTACGCCGAACCGCAGGCCGCCGTGGGCTTCTTGATGCGAAACCACGCCGAGGTCACGCCGCAGCGGGTTTCTCAATGCGAAACCACGCTGCATAGGCCGCAGGCAAAAACAGCAGCGTCAGCGCCGTCGCCACCGTGAGGCCACCCATGATCGCCACTGCCATCGGCCCGAAGAACACCGAGCGGGTGAGCGGGATCATGGCGAGAATGGCCGCCAGCGCTGTCAACACAATAGGGCGGAAGCGCCGCACGGTGGCGTCGCAAATCGCGTCCCACGCGTGTTGCCCGGCCTTGATGTCCTGTTCGATCTGGTCGATCAGGATCACGCTGTTGCGCATAATCATGCCCGAAAGCGCAATGGTGCCGAGCATCGCGACGAAGCCGAACGGCTGGTTGAACAGCAGCAGCGCGCCGGTGACGCCGATCATGCCGAGCGGCGCGGTGAGCACCACCAGAATCATGCGCTGGATACTTTGCAACTGAATCATCAATAGCGTAAGCATCACCAGCAGCATCAATGGGAAACCTGCGCCGACCGAGGCGCCGCCCTTGGCGCTCTCTTCAACCGCGCCACCGACTTCAATGCGGTAGCCGGGCGGCAGGTCTTTCGAGAGTCCGGCGATCTTGGGTGCCATGCGCTCAGTCACGGTGCCGGGCTGGATCTGGCCGTCGTAGATGTCGGCGCGCACGGTGATGGTGGGCAGACGGTCGCGCCGCCAGATGATGCCTTCTTCAAAGTCATAGCTGATGGTGGCGATTTGGGTGATCGGCACGCTCTTGCCCGAGCGCGTTGGCACCGACAGGTTTTGCAGTTGCGACAGTTTGGTGCGCTCGGCATCGGCACCGCGCAGCAGCACTTCGACCAAGCGGTCACGGTCGCGCAGGAAGGTGACTGACACACCATTGATCGAACTTTGCAGAAAATTGGCGAGGTCTTGGGTGCTGACGTTGAGGGCGCGCGCCTTGTCCTGGTCGATCTCGAGCTTGACAGTTTTGGCGCGCTCGTTCCAGTCGAAGTTGACGTTCGAGAGCGCGGGGTCGGCACGCATCGCTGCCGCCACCTGACCGGCCAAGGCGCGGATGCGCGTGAGGTCTTCACCGGCGACGCGGTATTGCACCGGATAGCCCACCGGCGGGCCATTTTCCAGACGCAACACGCGCCCGCGCAGGCCGGTGAAATCGGGGCCTTCGAGCATGGCGATGAGTTTGGTGCGCAGTTGCTCGCGTGCGGCAAGCGTCTTGCTGGTGATGACAAACTGCGCGAAGCTCGGGGCCGGCAATTGCTGGTCAAGCGAGAGAAAGAAGCGTGAGCTGCCGGTGCCGACGTAGCTGGCGTAATTGAAGTACAGGTCTTTTTCCTTGTCGAGCAGCGCTTCCATTTTCTTGACTTCGCGCTCGGTGGCCCA
>JANOYK010000036.1:0-6700 GCA_031428855.1 Burkholderiales bacterium
CCGGCGTCGGACTGGAATCTGGTCGAAGGCATCTTCCTGACCGCATCGGGACGCGAAGTGCCGGTGGAAGCCGCGATCGCAGAGCTGGGCGGCCCGGGTGCCAGCGGCGCGCTGTTTGACGATGGCAGCCGCCGCCTGGCGCTGTTTGCGCGCGACATTTCACAGCGCCACGCGCTTGAAAAAATCAAGGACGATTTCATTGCCACCGTCAGCCACGAACTGCGCACCCCGCTCACCGCCATCATGGGCGCGGTCGAGGCGTTGCAGGAAGACAGCGCCGCGCAGCTGCCGCCCCACGCCAGCGGCCTGCTCGGCATGGCCGCCAGCGGCGCCGACCGCTTGAAGCGCTTGATCGATACGATTTTGCATCTGCAAAAACTTGATACCGAAGGGATTGCCTTTGCCCCCGAGCCGGTGGCCGTGAGCGACCTGATCGCGGCGGCGCTGGTGGCGGCGCGTGAAGCAGCGGCGGTGCAAGGCAAATTCATCGTCACCAGCCGGATTGCAGGCAATCCCGCGGTGCGCGCCGACCGCCGCTGGATCCGCGAAGTGCTGGCCAATCTGATCGACAACGCGCTCAACTATTCACCGCCTGGCGCGAGCGTGGTGGTGGGTGCCGCGGTCAACGGGGCCAGTGTGCGCTTCAGCGTGATCGACCAAGGCACCGGCGTGCCGCCCGAGTTCGCCAGCCGCATCTTCACCCGCTTTGCGCGCGCTGACACGTCTCACACCCGGGTGCAGGGCGGGGCCGGTCTCGGCCTGTCGCTGTGCAAGGCGGCGGTCGAGGGTTGCGGCGGCGCCATCGGCCATGTCAATAACCCGGTCAAAGGCGCCACGTTCTGGTTTGATCTGCCGCTGGCGCAGTGAGTGGCCGGGGGGCAGGGCGGTTGCGTCGATTCGATTGCTGGTTGATGGCGGGCGTGCGGCCCACGTGTAACGAGCGGGTAACGAGCGGGTGACGAGCATGCGCCGCGCCGGTGCTGCACGAAAGCGTGCTGGCCATCGCATAAAATGGTGTGGTGAAAACCGCTCATTGCGCGCCTGCCGCGCGCCTCGCTGATGCTGTGCGCGGCTGTGCCGTGCTGCCGTTGCTGCTCCGCCGCGCTGCCGTGCTGGCCGTGCTGCTGGCCGCCGCGCCGGCCCACGCCGACCTCTATGGCTATGTCGATGCCCGGGGCCAGGTGCATCTGGCCAATGAAGCGCTGGATGCGCGCTATCAATTGTTTGTCAAGGGCGAGCACCGCGGTGAGTTTCAATTGTCTTCCGAGCTTAAATTTCTGCCCGCCACCAACCAGCTAGAAGACCACATCATTTACAAGCGCATCCAGAAAACCCCCAACGTGCAGAAGTTTGAAGCGCTGGTGTTGCGCGAAGCGGCACTGCAGAAGCTGGAGCCAGCGCTGGTCAAGGCCGTCATCGCGGTTGAGTCGGCCTACGATCCGGCTGCCATCAGCCCCAAGGGTGCGGTGGGGTTGATGCAACTGATTCCCGGCACGGCGGCGCGTTATGGTGTGGTCAATAGCACCGATCCCCATCACAACGTCAGCGGCGGCACCCGCTATCTGCGCGATCTCATCGCCCTGTTCAACGGCGATCTGCCATTGGCTCTGGCCGGTTACAACGCCGGCGAAGGCGCGGTCGTCAAATACAAAAACCAGATTCCGCCCTATCCCGAGACCCAAGCTTATGTGAAACTGGTGTTGCAGTTTTATCAACACTTTGGCGGCGGCATCAAAAAAGTGGCGGTTAAAGACGATGGCCGCATCAGGGTCACATTACCGGGCCGGCGCAACATGCCTTTCGCAGCGGATGCCCGCGCAGCCGCGCTGCTGCGCACCGACGCTCCAGTCTTGCCGGTGACACCCGCCTCAGTCATCACAGCCGCCCCACCCATCACACCCGCAGGCGTGACGCAATAATGAGCAAGCCGCGCCTCAAATACAAAACCGGTGCCGCACTTGCGGCGCAGGATGATTTATTTTCCGGGAAAGAACCAGCCGTGCAGCAACAGCAAGATTTGATCGACAACGCCGCGAGCGCGGCTGATGACTTGCCTGACAGCGGGTCTGACAACAGCCCGGAAACCCTTGGTGGGAGCGGTTCTTCGCAGATGCCCCCGGATGCCGATGCCGATGCCGGCGGCGCGGCGATGCCGCCATCCGGTGGCGGGTCAACACCTCCCGGCCGATCAACACCGCCCTCTGGCGGCGGCCCGCTGCCGCCCTTGCCGGACGACCCTGACCATCTGCCGCTCGGTCTTTACGCCGAGCGCGCCTATCTCGATTACGCGGTGTCAGTAGTCAAAGGCCGCGCCCTGCCCGAAGTGAGCGACGGCCAGAAGCCGGTGCAGCGCCGCATCCTGTATGCGATGAACGAGATGGGTCTGGGGGCCAATGCCAAGCCAGTCAAATCGGCGCGCGTGGTCGGTGATGTGATCGGTAAATACCATCCGCACGGCGATCAGTCGGCGTATGACGCGATGGTGCGCATGGCGCAGGATTTCTCCTTGCGCTATCCGCTGATCGACGGCCAGGGCAACTTCGGTTCACGCGATGGCGACAACGCCGCCGCCTACCGCTACACGGAAGCGCGCCTGACGCCGATTGCACGCCTGCTGCTCGACGAGATCGACCTGGGCACGGTCGATTTCATTCCGAACTACGAAGGCACGTTTCAGGAACCGAAACAATTGCCGGCCCGTCTGCCGATGGTGCTGCTCAACGGCGCGTCGGGCATTGCAGTCGGCATGGCGACCGAGATTCCCTCGCACAATTTGCGCGAAGTGGCCAAGGCCGCGATTGCAGTGTTGCGCAAGCCCAAGATCAGCATCGAAGAAATATTGGAGATCATGCCCGGCCCGGATTTCCCCGGCGGCGGCCAATTGATTTCATCAGCCGCCGAGATTCGTGAAGCGTATGAGAGCGGGCGCGGCTCGCTCAAGGTGCGCGCGCGCTGGCAGATTGAAGAGCTGGCGCGCGGCCAGTGGCAGGCGGTGGTGACCGAGTTGCCGCCCGGCACCTCGACCCAGAAGGTAATGCAGGAAATTGAGGAGTTGACCAACCCCAAGGTCAAGCCTGGCAAGAAATCGCTGTCACCCGAACAGCAAAATTTGAAGGCGCTGATTCTGTCGGTACTCGATGTGCAGCGCGATGAATCGGGCAAGGATGCGGCGGTGCGGCTGGTGTTTGAACCCAAGACCGCCAAGATCGATCAGCAGGAGTTCATGAACACGCTGCTGGCACACACCAGCATGGAGTCGTCGGCCCCGCTCAACATGGTGATGATCGGCATTGACGGCCGGCCGCGCCAGAAGCCGCTCAAAGATGTGCTCAGTGAATGGGCCGGCTTCCGTGTCGATACCGTGACGCGCCGGATTGAGTTCCGCCTCGGCAAAGTGGATGACCGCATCCACATCCTCGAAGGCCGCATGATCGTTTACCTCAACATCGACAAGGTGATCCGCATCATCCGCGAGAGCGATGAACCCAAATCTGCGCTCATCAAGGCGTTCAAGCTGTCCGATGTGCAGGCCGAAGACATTCTCGAAATCCGTCTGCGCCAGCTGGCGCGCCTCGAAGGCATCAAGATCGAGCAGCAGTTGAAAGAACTCCAGGGTGAGAAGAAGGAACTCGAACATCTGCTCGGCGACGACGGTGCGATGAAAAAACTGGTCATCAAGGAAATTGAAGCGGATGCGAAACAGTTTGGCGACAACCGCCGCACCCTGATTGAGGAGGCCGGCAAGTCGGTCATCACGCAGACGGTGGTGGATGAACCGGTGACGGTGATCTTTTCGGAGAAGGGCTGGGTGCGCGCGCGCAATGGCCACGGCCACGATGCCAGTCTGTTCACGTTCAAGGAAGGCGACGGCTTGTACGGCGCGTTCGAGTGCCGCACAGTCGATCATGTGCTGCTGATCGGCTCCAATGGCCGGGTCTATTCGGTCGGCGTCGGCGCGCTGCCGGGCGCGCGTGGCGACGGCGTGCCGGTCACGACCTTGATTGATCTTGAAGCGGGCACACGCATTTTGCACATGCTGGCCGGGCCGTCTGAGCAACTGGTGTTGGTGGCCGCCACCAATGCTTATGGATTCGCGTGCAAGGTCGCCGACATGCTGTCGCGCACCAAGGGCGGCAAGGCGTTTATTAAAGTGGACGAGAACAACGAGCCGGTGCGTCCGGCCCTGGTCATGCCCGATGCCGCCCGGGTCGCGGTGATGGGCACCGGCCAGCGCCTGCTGGTGTTTAAGCTCGACGAGGTGAGCGTGCTGGCCGGCGGCGGGCGCGGCGTGATCTTGCAGGAGCTCGATCTGAAAGAAAAGCTGCTCGCCGTCACGGTGTTTGGCGCAGGCGGCTTGATGGTCGAGGGCGCAGGGCGCGGCGGCAAGGAGTTCAATATCGCGCTCGAAGCGCGTGCCCTCAAACCCTACGAAGCCAAGCGCGCGCGCAAAGGCAAGATGCTCGCCGAAAAAATCAAGGCGGCGGGGTTGCGGCCGCTCTGAACCCGACCCGACCTGAACCCGAACCCGAACCCGAACCTGAGCCATGTGCAGAGCGCTTCTTTATTTGGGCCAGCCGGTGCTGCTGGACCACTTGCTGTTTCAGCCCGACTCGGCGCTGATCCGGCAGAGCTACATGCCCAAGATGCTGCACATGCTCAACCTCGCCGGGTTTGGCATGCGCGCCTGGTCGAACGATTCGCACGATGCTGCCAAGCCTTATTCCTACGGCGTCACCACGCTGCCGGTGTTCGACCGCAATCTCAAAAACCTCGCCGAGAAAGTGCAGGCCGAATGCTTGCTGGCGCATGTGCGCGGCGTGGCCTACAACACCGCGGTGGACATCTCGCTGCAAAACGTCCATCCGTTTCAGTTCGACGGTGTGCCGCTGGCGATGGCACACAACGGCGACCTCGCGCGCGTGGGCGAGATGAAGCCGCTGCTGTCACCGCACATCCATACCGCTTATTTGCCCGGCATCCGCGGCACCACCGACAGCGAATGGATTTACGCGCTGCTGGTGTCGCAGTTTGAAGGCGAGATGACGCCTGCGCGCGTGTTCGGCGCAGACGAGATGGTGGCAGCAGTCAAACGCACCCTGGCGATTTTGCGCGAGGTGCGCGCCACGCTCGGCATCGCCACTTCTTCTTCGGTCAATTTGTTCCTCGCCACCGGCCGCCAGATCGCGGCGGTGCGCTACTGCTTTGACTTTGGCTGCTATCAAACAGCGGATCCGGCGCGAGTGCATGAAGCCAACCTGAGCTATTTAAGTCTTTGGTACACCATCGGCCACGAATACGGCTTGCGTGATGGCGAGTGGCGCATGCGCGGAGGCTCCAGCGGCGACTCCATCATCATCGCCTCTGAGCCGCTCACGCGTGATACCTCAAGCTGGGTCGAGGTGCCGGAGTACGGCATGATCGTCGCCGATCTCGCGCGGGGCCGGCCCGCCCTGCATACCCATCTGCTCGACTGAAGCGCAAGCGTCAACTCGCGTACAGCACCTGTTCGGCCAGCGCCGCCTCAAGCGCGGCGCGGTTGGCGGCATCGACCTTGGCCAGATTAACCAGCCTTGTGAGCGTGACATTGGTATGTGCCATCGAGCGCAGCAGCGCGCCATGCACGGCGCTTTGCAACCGCAATGAGGCCGGTGTCGCGCTGCCCAGCAGTTCGAGGAACTGGGCGCGCGGCAACGCCAGCAGCACACAATCCTCACAGGCGCGCGCGCGTGCGGCGTGGGGGGTGCCGTCGATCAGGCTGCGATGGCCGATCAGTTGCCCCGGCCCGAGCACGGCGAGGCGGCGCAGGTGGGTGGGGGTTGCGCCGCCCTGGGCGCGCACCGGCACCGCGATGTCAATCGCGCCGCGCACCGTGATATAGCAGGCGCGCGCCGCTGTCCCCTCGTAAAACAGCGGCTCTCCGCGTTTGAGCGTGAGCACTGCAGCGCGGTTGGCGAAGTCATCAATCTCGTCCTCGTTCCAATCGCGGAACAGCGGCAGCACCGGCAGAAAGCGGCGGTGCTCGAACCCGCTCGACTGCGCTGCTGCAGCGGGCGCAGGTGGAGCGCTCACGGCAGATGCCGCAAGTGCAGCGGACGCGACCGGTGCGGCAGATGCGGCAGATGCGGCAGATGCGGCAGATGTGGCAGATGTGGCGGCGGCAGTTGCGGTGCCAGCAACCGCAGCAGACGGCGGCGTGTAGGGCGCATCTTCCGGGGCCGGGTGGGTGAGGATTTGCGCGTTCAGCGCCGCCAGCTTGGCGCACAGATTGAGGGTGACGGCGCGCTGCACTGCCAATGCCGCCGGGCTGCGGCGCGCGATCATCACGCGGAAATCATCGCGCCCGATAAACAGGCCGTCAATCGCCTCGGTGGCGGTGACGGTAGCCGAGCAGAGGCCGTGTTCAAGCAGAGCCATCTCGCCGATCACGCCGCCTGCGCCTACGCGTGCCAGCACCAGCGACTCGCCGCCCGGCAAGCGCACCGCCGCCTCGGCCATGCCGATGCGCAGGAAGAATGCGCCGCGCGTGGGCGCGCCCTGGCGCAGCAGCACTGCGCCCTGCATGAACGACACCGGCTGCGCAATCGCCAGCAATTCCTCGCGCGCCGGGCCGGAGAGGGCGGCAAACAACGTGTGAGTGGGCGCTGCGGCAGGGGCGCGGACGGGCGTCAAAGGTGCAGAGCGTTCGGAGGGTTCGGAGCGC
>JANOYK010000037.1:0-7297 GCA_031428855.1 Burkholderiales bacterium
GTCGTTGAGAAACAGGCGTCCGCGCGCGGTTGGCGTGATGCGCAGGTGATCGCGTGTGATGAGGCCTTTGCGTTCCGCCTCGTTGAGCGCGCCGTCAACGGCGGCGAGCGTGAGTCCGGTGCGTTCGCCAAATTCACGCACGGCGAAGCCTTCAGTTAGCCGCAGCGTGTTCATCATGTATTCGAACGGCAGTTCCTTGATGCCCACTTCGCGCTCGTTGGCCAGCGGCGTGCCGGCTTCGCAGCCGGCCATGTAGCCCTCCGGCTGGCGCAGCTTGGTGGTGCGCAGGATACGGTGCGCGAACGAGAGTTTGCCGTGCGCCCCTGCACCGATGCCGAGGTAGTCGCCGAAACGCCAATAGTTGATATTGTGGCGGCTGGTGCGCCCCGGCTGCGCGTAGGCCGAGGTTTCGTAGTGCCCATACCCGGCTTGTGACAGGCGCGCTTCGATCAGCGATTGCATCTCGGCGGCGGTGTCGTCATCCGGCAGCGTTGGCGGGTACTTTGCGAACAGCGTGTTTGGTTCCAGCGTGAGGTGGTAATACGATAGATGCGGCGGATTGAAACCGAGTGCGGTGTCGAGTTCACTCAGCAGTTGCGCCGGGGTTTGCCCTGGCAGGGCGTACATCAGGTCGAGATTGAAGTTGTCGAATAACGACTGCGCGATCTGGATTGCATGGACTGCTTCGGCACGACCGTGAATCCGCCCGAGCGCTTGCAGGTGTAAATCGTTGAAACTTTGAATCCCGATCGAGAGGCGGTTGACGCCGCTGGCGCGATAGGCGGCGAATTTTTCCGCCTCGAACGTGCCGGGGTTAGCTTCCAATGTGATTTCGGCGTCGGCCTCCAAGCCGCTTCTGGAGCGGATCTCCGAGGTGAGCCGCTCGAAACCCTTGGGGGACAACAGGCTTGGCGTGCCACCGCCAAAAAAAATGCTGTGAATGCGGCGGCCCCAGATCAATGGCAGCGAGAGTTCAAGGTCGCGGATCAGGGCGTCAATGTAGCGCGCTTCGGGGATCGCGGCCTCTGTGCTGCTGCTCCTGTTCCCGCCTGCGCCGGTCACCGCGTGCGAATTGAAATCGCAGTAGGGACATTTTTTGACGCACCAGGGGAAGTGGACGTAGAGCGAGAGCGGTGGCAGGGCCGCAAGCGTGATGGCACCGGGCTGGGTGTGCGCGGTGATGGTGCCGTGCGCGGACGAACGCCCCGCTGATGCGAGAGCGCCTGCCGGTTTGATGGGAATTACCACCGTTCCCGGATCAACGCCGCGAGCCGCCGCAGGGCCTTGCCGCGATGGCTGATCAGATTTTTTTTCGCAGGGTCGAGCTCGGCGGCAGTTTGGTTGAAGTCCGGCAAAAAGAAATACGGGTCGTAGCCGAAGCCGTGGTCACCGCGCGGTGTGTCGATCACTTGACCGGCCCAGCGCGCTTCGGCGATCAGCGGCTGCGGATCATCAGCGTGCCGTACCAGCACGATGGCGGCGTAGTAATAGGCCGAGCGGTCCTCGCAGTCCTTTAATGCTGCCACCAGTTTCTGGTTGTTGCGCGCATCCGACTTCGGCTCGCCCGCATAACGCGCCGAGATCACGCCGGGCGCGCCGTGCAGGGCGTTGACGCAGATGCCGGAGTCGTCGGCCAGCGCTGGCCTCCCAGTGTGGTGCGCCGCGTTGCGTGCCTTGGCCAGCGCATTCTCGACGAAGGTGGGGTGTGGCTCTTCGGCTTCGGGCACATTGAAGACCGATTGCGCTACCGGCGTCAGGCCGAGCGGTTTGAGGATCGCTTCGATCTCGCGCAGTTTGCCCGCGTTGTTGGAGGCGATGACGATTTCCTGCATACCCAGGGCCTTCACGCAGCGATGGCTTGTTTCTGCTTGGCGATCAAGGTGGCGATGCCCGCACCTGCGAGATCGAGCAGGGCGTTCATTTCGGTGCGCTCGAACGCCGCGCCTTCGGCGGTGCCTTGCACTTCAACGAAGGCACCGGCCCCAGTCATGACGATGTTCATGTCGGTATCGCAGTTGGAGTCTTCAAGATAGTCGAGGTCAAGCACCGGCACGCCTTGATAGATGCCAACGGAAATGGCGGCGATATGGTCGCGCAAGGGGCTGGCGGTCAGCGCGCCGCGCGCGATCAGCCCGGCGATGGCGTCATGCACCGCCACCCAGGCTCCGGTGATGCTGGCAGTGCGGGTGCCGCCGTCGGCTTGCAGCACGTCGCAATCGATCTGGATGGTGCGCTCGCCCAGTGCTGTGAGGTCTACTACCGCGCGCATTGAGCGGCCGATCAGGCGCTGAATCTCCTGGGTGCGGCCAGACTGCTTGCCGCGCGCCGCCTCACGGTCGGAGCGGGTGTGGGTGGCACGCGGCAGCATGCCGTATTCGGCCGTGAGCCAGCCTTGGCCGCGGCCTTTGAGAAAGCCCGGCACCTTGTCTTCGACGCTGGCGGTGCAGAGCACCTTGGTGTCGCCAAAGGCGATCAGCACCGAGCCTTCGGCGTGTTTGGTGTAGCCGCGCGTGATGGTGATGTCACGCAACTGGTTGGCGGCGCGCTGGCTGGGACGATCGGTCATGGCGTGGCGGTAGGGAGGTTAACTGACGTGGAAATGATACGAGGCGATGCTGGGCCATGTTACGCGGAATGAAGACGGCTCACACCGGGGAAACGGGAGATAGGCAAGCGAATAGCAATAGGGCGCGCCGAAAACAAAAAGCCCCGCCGGAGCGGGGCTTTTTGAGAAACGTGAATCGATTAGTTCGGGCGGGTGCCGACCACTTCGATTTCCACACGGCGGTTCTTGGCACGGCCTTCGGCGGTCTTGTTGTCCGCGACGGGCTGCTTCTTGCCTTTGCCTTCGGTGTAGATGCGATTTGGCTCAATGCCCTTGGTCACCAGATAAGCCTTGACTGACTCGGCGCGCTTGACCGACAGCTTCTGGTTGTAAGGGTCGCCGCCAATCGCGTCAGTGTGGCCGACAGCGATGATGACTTCAAGCGTGATGCCCTTGAGCTTGCCGGTGAGGTCGTCAAGCTTGGCTTTGGCTTCCGGTTTCAGGACGGCTTTGTTGAAGTCGAAGAAGGCGTCAGCGGCGAAGGTGACTTTTTGCACGCCCGTGGGCTTAACGTCAGGCTTGGGCGGGGTAACCGGCGGCTTGACCGGTGGCGGTGGCGTGACCGGTGGCGGCGGCGGAGCCGGACGGCAAGCCGCGCCTACGATGTCGGCATCGCATTCGCAATTGGCGATGGCGGGCGACCAGTAGCCGGTGCGCCAGCACAGGTTGCCAATTTTCGGGTCACCGAAATTGGTATCACGGACGATGACGCCACGCTGGTCTTGCACGTAGCCGTCTTTGCTTTGCTGGGCCGAAACACCCAAGGAAACGCTGAGGCCGACAGCAGCGAGCAGCACACCCAGTTTGGTCGAGAATTTCATTTTTCTCCTCTTTATGCGAAATGGACTTCAGGTCTTGACAACTTAAAAATGGAACTTTGAGAATACCGGCTTACGCCCTTGACTGACATGCTGGCCTGACTGTCACCGCAACAAAACCGTAACAAGCAACGCAATACCGACAGCCAAACAGGCAGGTGAATCAAACGCGCAATTTCCGGTTATTTCAGCCGATTTTGCCACATTAAGGCAATGAATTCCAACTCCTCATTCTCGATCCATGCCAGATGTTGCTTTTTTACCACTTGTTTGCCGCTGATCCAGACCTCGCTTACATCGCTGCGGCCCGCTGCATACACGAGGTGTGAGACCGGATCATACACAGGCTGCAATTCGAGTTTACCCAAATTGACCGCAACCAGGTCAGCGCACTTGCCCGGCGTGATCGAGCCGGTGCGAGTGTCCAGTCCCAGCGCGCGCGCGCCCGCCAGCGTGGCTGCGTGCAGCGCTGCGTGCGCGGGCAGCACGGCCGCATCGCCGCTGGCACCTTTTGCGAGCAGTGCAGCGAGGCGCATTTCGGCAAACATGTCGAGCCGGTTGTTGGAGGCTGCGCCATCGGTGCCAAGGCCGGTGTTGACACCGGCTTTGAGCAACTGTGCCACTGGGGCGATGCCGCTGGCGAGTTTGAGGTTGGAGGCAGGGCAATGCGCCACCGATGCGCCATAGGTTGCCAGCATGGTGATTTCATCGACGGTCAAATGCACGGCATGCACGGCGATCAACTGCGGGCCGACCAGCCCGAGCCGGTGCAGGCGTGCCAGCGGGCGCTCGCCGGTTTTGGTGATGGCGTCCGCCACTTCACCGGCAGTCTCATGTACGTGAATATGTACCGGCAAGCCCAACTCGGCCGCATAGTCGGCGATTTTGCCGAAGGTGGCGTCGCTCACGGTGTAGGGCGCGTGCGGTGCGAGGCAAAATGACAACAGCGGCTCGTGGCGCAGGCGGTCACGCAGTTCGAGGCCTTTGGCCAGATAATCGTCCGCGCCGCTGGCGTAGGCGCTGGGAAACTCCAGTGCGATCATGCCAAGCGAGGCGCGCAGGCCGGCCCGCAGCGCCGCTTCGGCCGCCGCTTCGGGAAAAAAATACATGTCGTTCATGCAGGTCACGCCGCCGCGCTGCAGCTCGGCGCACGCCAGCAGCGTGCCGTCATGCACGAATTGGTGTGACACGTGTTTGGCCTCGGCCGGCCAGATGCGGTCATTGAGCCATGCCATCAGTGGCAGGTCGTCGGCCAGGCCGCGCATCAGCGTCATGGCGGCATGCGTGTGCAGGTTGACCAAACCGGGAATCAGCGCGTGCGCGTCGAGCGTAATGTGTTCGCGTGCGCTGAAACGCTTCACCGCGTCAGCGCTGGGCAGGACGGCGGTAATGTTGCCGCCGGTTATCGCCACACTGTGGTGTTTGAGCACCACACCGGCCGGTTCCACTGGCACCACCCAGCGTGCATCAATCAACAGGTCAACCGCTTGCATTGTCAGTCTCCCGCGAGGCGCGTGGCGTGTCCGCCCGCGTATTCGCATAGGCCTTATGTGGCGCGTACGGTCAGTCCGTACGCGGTTGGCAAATTGTAGGCGAGCAGTTCGTGCCGCCGTCCTGGCTTTGACTGTCGATACCGGTGCGATACCGGCTAACGGTAAACAAACCGCCGGACAACAGCCGAAAACACGCCAAAAAAAAGCCCCGCGCTGGCGGGGCTTTTTTAATCAGCGATTTATTCAGTGCGGGGACTGAAACGGCGTGCTTAGCGGCCCGTTCCTTTGACGTCAACTACCACGCGGCGATTCGGTGCGAGACAGTCGATCAATGCCTTGCGGCCGAGTTTGTCGTCACACGACTTGATCGGCAGGGTTTTGCCCGCGCCGCTGATTTGCGCACCGCCGAGGCCTTTGGTGGCCAAGTAGCCAGCCACTGCAGCTGCGCGCAGTTCCGACAGCTTCTGGTTGTAGGCAGCCGAGCCTAAACGGTCGGTATTGCCGGTGACCAGCAACACGTTGACCGTGGCACAGTTTTTGGCTTTGGCCACGACGCTGTCAAGCTGGGTCTTGGCTGAAGCGCGCAACACCGACTTGTTGAATTCAAAGGTTTGGTCGGCACCGAGGGTTTCGACAAAATCACATGCACGCGGCGCGGCGGGCGCGGGTTTGGCCGGCACCGGCGGCATGACCGGCACAGGCGCTGCTGCAGGCGCGGGGGCGGGTGCAGGCGCGGCAGGGCGCGGAGCAATGTCCGGGTCGCACTCGGCGATGGCCTGGGCCGGGGACCAGTAGCCAGTGCGCCAGCACAGATTGCCGATGCGCGCATCGCCAAAATTGGCATCACGCACGATCACGCCGCGCGCATCCTGCACATAGGCATCTTTGGCCGATTGCGCCTGCGCTGCAACGGCGGTGAAGCCCAACAAGGAACCAATGACAACCGAGCGTAGTGCGATCATGTGTAACCCCTGTAAATGTGTCTGACGGATGCCCGGCAAATGCCGGACAGACGGAGCGGACAGTGTTGTAATTTTCAGGGGGCGATTAGAACATAAATACCCTGTGCGGGAGGCGGTTGCGGTGTGGGTGCGTGATAAAATTAACAATTCAAAAAAGCGTCCGTTTCTTGACTCACATAAGACCCAAAAAAGACTCACAAAACGTCCGTGTCTGACCCCATTTCCGGCTGGTTTCCGCCTCACCCGCGCTGCCTGTTCCGGGGGTGATTCCGGGGACATTCGTGATTGTTTCCGCCGCTGAACGTTAGAAAAAAACAAGCTCAACCCGTGACCCTGCCCGCCGACTCCTTCGCCCGCGAAACCCTGCCGATCAGCCTCGAAGAGGAGATGCGCCGCTCCTACCTTGATTACGCCATGAGCGTGATCGTGGGCCGGGCGCTGCCTGATGTGCGCGATGGCTTGAAACCGGTGCATCGCCGTGTTTTGTTTGCGATGCACGAACTGAACAACGACTGGAACCGCGCCTACAAAAAATCGGCGCGTATCGTCGGCGACGTGATCGGCAAATACCACCCGCACGGCGACACCGCGGTGTACGACACCATCGTGCGCATGGCGCAGCATTTCTCGCTGCGCTACATGCTGGTCGATGGCCAGGGCAACTTCGGCTCGGTCGACGGCGACAATCCGGCGGCGATGCGTTACACCGAAATCCGCATGTCGAAAATCGGCCACGAACTGCTGGCCGACATTGATAAAGAAACGGTCGATTTCGGCCCGAACTACGACGGCAGCGAGAAAGAACCGCTGATCCTGCCCAGCCGCATCCCCAACCTGCTCATCAACGGCAGTTCCGGCATTGCGGTCGGCATGGCAACCAACATTCCGCCGCACAATCTGACTGATGTGGTCGATGCCTGTTTGCTGTTGTTGAAGCGCCCCGCGACCACGATTGACGAGTTGATCGAAGTCATCAAGGCACCGGACTTCCCCACCGCCGGCATCATTTATGGCGTGGGTGGCGTGCGCGAGGGCTACCGCACCGGGCGCGGCCGCATCATCATGCGCGCCAAGGTGCATTTCGAAGACATCGGCAAGGGTGCCAACGCCGGCGACCGTCAGGCCATCGTGGTGGACGAACTTCCCTATCAGGTCAACAAAAAAACCTTGCAGGAGAAGATGGCCGAGCTGGTCAACGACAAAAAAATCGAAGGCATCACGCACATCCAGGACGAGTCCGACAAAGACGGTATGCGTCTGGTGATCGAATTGCGCCGCGGCGAAATGCCCGAGGTGGTGCTCAACAATCTGTACAAGCAAACGCAACTGCAAGACACCTTCGGCATGAACATGGTGGCGCTGGTCGATGGTCAGCCGCGCCTGCTCAATCTGTGGCAGATGCTCGACCAGTTCTTGCAG
>JANOYK010000038.1:0-7954 GCA_031428855.1 Burkholderiales bacterium
CCATGATCGATGCCGCACTGGGCGATGTTGATCATCACCTCGCCGCCTTCGCTGCACTGGACGCGCCCGCAGAGAGCGCGCCGGTGAAGGCCACCGCACTGGCTGCCTGAACCGGCACCAAGCTCCACCAAGCTCCACCAAGCGGCCCCACGCAGCCCACGCATCCTCACGTACCCCATCACCATTTGATTGCATCATGTGGCAACTCAATCGAGCTGCCGGTTCCGGAGACTGTTTGTGTATCAGCACTACTACGAAGATTTCAAATTGGGCGAGACGGTCGAGATCGGTCGCTATACCGTCACCCAGGACGAGATTCTGGATTTCGCCGCCAAGTACGACCCGCAGCCGTTTCACACCGATCCGGAAGCGGACAAATATTCGATTTACGGCGTCATCATCGCCAGCGGCTGGCATACCTGCGGCATCGTCATGCGCACCATGGTCGACGCGTATATGTCCAAAGCGGCCAGCATGGGCTCGCCCGGCATGGAAGAAATCCGCTGGCTCAAACCGGTGCGTCCGGACGACACGCTGATTATCAAACGCACCGTCGAAGAAATGCGCCTCACCAGCAAACCCGATCGCGGCCTCGTGTTAACCCGCTGGGATGTCTACAACCAGCGCGACGAACACGTCATGCTGATGCGCGGCTACGGCTTGTTCGGGCTGCGCCCCGCCGCCTGAGTCTGCGTCCGGTTTACGGCGCGAACGACCCGCCCGCCGTCAACTGCGCCAAAAACGCCGCCTCGGCCGGATTGACTTCCGCGCTGCTGAGTATTTTCATGTCGCGCCGGTACGACGCAGATTTCTCCGCATAGCTGCGCGCAATCCGCCGCAGGTTGGCCACGTCGTCGTCCGACAACTGGCGCGCCACCTTGCCGGGTGACCCTACCACCAGCGAGTTGTCCGGAATCACCCGGCCCTCGGGCAGCAGCGCATTCGCGCCGATGATGCAGTTTTTGCCGATCACGCAGCCATTCAAAATCACTGCGTTGATCCCCACCAGCGTGTTCTCGCCAATCGTCGAGCCATGCAGCATCGCCAGATGGCCAACCGACACATCGCGCGCCAGCTTGAGCGGAAAGCCAGGGTCGGCATGCAGTACGGCGCCGTCCTGCACGTTGACGTTGTCGCCCAGCTCGATCACCTCGTTATCGGCGCGCACCACGGCGCTGAACCACACCGACACGTTGTCTCCCAGAGTGACACTGCCGATGACGCTGGCAGTGGGAGCGACGAAATAATTGGCGCTTTTGAAAACCGGCGTGCGCGTGCCGAGGGAGTAAATGGGCATGGTGAAGTGGGGGAGGGGGTGAAGAAGAAAGGGGCGGAGAAAAAAACGGCGAAAAGGTGGAGAACCAGCGGAGAAAGAGCGGCGACAGGGTGGAGAACTAGCGGAGAAAGAGCGGCGACGGGTGCTGCGAAGGAACTGCGAAGGAGCGTAGCGGCAGCGACCGCGTGCGAGCGGCACCAGAGGTTAGCAGCCGGGTGCATCAGCACTGCCACGGTGTCACCGTATCACGCCGGCGGCCGCTCCTGATACTGTGGCAAGTCATCGTGAATCACATCCCATTCGGCTTTTGAGCCGGCAAAGTTGTGCGCCGACGGCGGCGCTGTGACTGGCGTATCGAGCGTGCCCAAGCGCACCCGCACGATGTCATCCTGCCCGTCGCGCCGGCTCAAAATCGGCGAGCCGCATAGCCCGCAAAAATAGCGGCGCACGCCTTTGCCGCCGTCGTAGCACTTGAGCGACGCCTCGCCTGCGGTCACCGCAAAGCTGCTCGACGCTGCGATCACATTGGCCGCCACTGCTGCGCCGCCGGCCTTGCGGCAGCGCTGGCAGTGGCAAAAATACGCTTGGCCCAATTCACCTTCAATCTGGTATTGGACTGTGCTGCAAAGGCAGCTTCCGCGATGCATGGCATTTCCTTTCATTGAATCGGTGCGAATTTACGACGGATCCGGGCGCTACTGCCGTTACTGCCCCGGCGGCTGGCTGGCGCCAAAGCGCTTGACCGTGAACTGAAATACCTGCGGATCTTTCGCATCAATCACCGCGCGCACCCAGCCGATGAAGGGCGAGCCGGGCGTCTCCAGCCGCGTGACATTGGTAACGGTGGCACCGCTCTGGTCTTTGAGCGGCTGGTTGATCTGGTGCCAGTGGGTGTCGCCATGTACCACTGCCACCGGTTTGCCGAAGGCCTCGGCTTCTTCGGCCAACTGTGCCCTGAACTCGGCAAAGCCGTCGCGATAACCCGGACGGTTTTTTTGTTTGGCGGCTTCCTCGCCTTCGAAGTCCGGGTTGGCCTGGAGGATCAGCATGACAGCACGCAGGTTCTTTTCACGCGCGCTGCGAAAGTTGGTGCTGATCCAGGCCGTGTTGGCTTTGAGGCGCGCATAAAACTCGCGGTTGTCACCGCGATTGATCCAGTTGTTGTTGCTGCCGGGAATGTTGACACCGATGAACATGACGTTCTCGAATTCCCATCGCACGTTTTCGCGCCAGGCGGCGTATTGCGGCTGCAGGTCACCCTGGCGCGTAAGTTTCAGTTTGCGCAGGCCTAGGCTCTCGTCCGTGGCGAAAAACAATTCGCGCAGTTTGGCGAGGCGTTCTTGCGGGTCATACGGGCCGTTGTTGGGGCGGTGGCAGTCAGTCCAGTCGTTGTCGCCGGGGATCAGAATGAAGGGATGGCGTGAGGCTTCAAAGTCTGCCTTGCGTGCCAAGAAACGCCGGTTGTCACAGGTCTCGCCGCCCGACTTGATGTCGCCATCGTGGACCACGAAGGCGAGTTCGTTGTCGCGGTTCATCTCGTCAATGATGAGACGCAGGGCTTCGACTTCGCGCTCGTTATAGGGGATGTCGCCGAACAGCGCGAACACACCAGCCTGCACCGGTGCGGTGGCGGCCAGCAGCGTGGTGAACACCAAGATGGACCGCCGGGCAATCAGGCGGGCAATCAGGCGGGCAATCAGGCGGGCAATCAGGCGGGCAATCAGGCGGGCAGGCAGCCGGGAAAGCAGCGGGGCAGACAGAAATTTACGCATGGTTGTTCAACTCCTCATGCAGGGCGTATAGCGCATCGAGCGCAGCGCGCGGGGTCAGTTCGTCGGGTTTGATGGCGCGCACGCGCTCCAGCAGCGGATGCTCGGCAGCGGGTGCGGATTCCTCCACCCGCACATCGGCACTGGCAAATAAATCGCGCTGTGGCCGCGTGACGCGCGCGGCTTGTTCTTCGAGATCCGTCAAATGTTTGCGCGCGGCGCGAATCACGGCAGGCGGCACACCGGCTAGTTGCGCCACTTGCAGGCCGTAGCTTTGACTCGCCGGGCCGTCGCGCACTGCATGCAAAAACACCACGCCGCCCGCATGCTCGGCGGCGGCCAGATGCACGTTGGCGCACTCGGAAAATTCGCCTGCGAGCTGCGTGAGTTCAAAGTAATGCGTGGCGAACAGGGTGTAGCTTTGGTTGGTTTCAATCAGGCGGCGCGCAATCGCCCACGCCAGCGCCAAGCCATCGAAGGTCGAGGTGCCGCGTCCGACTTCGTCCATTAACACCAGGCTCTGCGCCGTCGCGCCGTGGAGAATCGCGGCAGACTCGGTCATCTCGACCATGAAGGTGGAGCGGCCCTGCGCCAGATCATCGGCTGCGCCGATGCGGGTGAAGATGCGGTCTATCGGGCCGAAGCGCGCGGCGGCGGCCGGCACGAAGCTGCCGGCATAGGCCATCAGGGTGATGAGCGCGGTTTGACGCATGTAGGTCGATTTGCCGCCCATGTTGGGGCCGGTGATGAGCAATAGACGGCGCTGCGGATCAAGCTGGCAATCGTTCGGCACGAAGCCGGTGACCTGCTGCACCACTACCGGGTGGCGGCCCGCAGTGATGTCAATGCCGGGGGTGTCATCGAGTACCGGCTGCACCCAGTTGAAGGTCCAGGCGCGCTCGGCCAGGGTGGTGAGCACATCCAACTGTGCCACTGCGCGGGCGATGCGCTGCAGCGTGCCGATGGATGGGCGCAATGCCTCAATCAAACCCTCATACAACAATTTTTCGCGCGCCAGTGATTTCGATTCGGCTGACAGCGCCTTGTCTTCATATGCCTTGAGTTCGGGCGTGATGTAGCGCTCGGCGTTTTTGAGCGTCTGGCGGCGGCGGTAGTCGTCCGGCACCTTGGCGGCGTGGCTTGCGGTGACTTCGATGTAATAGCCATGCACACGGTTGTATTCCACCCGCAGATTGGGAATGCCGGTGCGCTCGCGCTCGCGTGCTTCGAGCGCCACCAGAAATTCTCCGGCGTTGGTGGTGAGGCCGCGCAGCTCGTCGAGGTCGGCGTCGAAGCCGGAGGCGATCACGCCGCCGTCCTGCAGCCGTGCGGCCGGCTCGGTTTGCAGACGCGCATTGAGCAGGGCGAGCGCATCGTTTGGCGCATTTGGCACAAGCAGGTCGTCTGAGAGTCGCTCCAGCAGCGCGTCTTGGGCCAATGGCAGGCCAACAGTGAGTGCTGGTGCGGCTTTCAGGCTGGCACGCAATGCGGAAAGTTCGCGCGGGCGCACGGAGCCCAGGGCCACGCGCGCAGCGATGCGCTCGATGTCGGAGATATCACGCAGGGCGCGGCGCGGCGCGTCGAACGGTTTGTCTTCGGTCACCAGAACGGCGATGGCGGCGTGGCGCTGCTGCGGGATGGTGCGGTCACGCAAGGGATGGTGCAGCCAGCGTGACAACAGGCGGCTGCCCATGCTGGTGATGCAGGTGTCAATGGTGGCGAACAAGGTGGGCGATGGCGCGCCGCGCAGGGTCTCGGTAATTTCCAGATTGCGCCGCGTGACCGCATCGAGGGTGAGGTATTCGTCACCAGTTTCAACGCTGAGGGTTTGCACGTGGCCAACGCGCTGGCCCTGCGTGCTCTCGGCGTAATGCAGCAGGGCACCGGCTGCGCCGAGCGCGAGCGTGAGGCCGCTGCAGCCTAAGCCATCGAGGGTGGCGACCTGAAAATGGTCGCGCAGGGCGCGCTCGCCGGCGCGCACGTCAAAGTGCCAGGCGTTCTGGACGGTGCGGGCGCTGCCGCTTGCCACCCCCCCCACCAAACCTGCGCTGCCCATGTGGTTGAGCGGCACCAGACCCGCATCGCTGCCGTCAGGCACGATCACTTCAGCTGGGCGCAGGCGTTCGAGTTCGTGGGCCAGCCGCCCTGGTGCAATTTCGGCGAGCGTCAATTCGCCCGAGGCAAGATTGAGCCACGCCGCGCCGACCAAACGTTTGTCCGGCGCAAGCGCCATCAAGAGCGCGTCGGATTTTTCCGGCAACAAACCCTGATCGGTAATCGTGCCGGCCGTGACCACTCGCACCACCTTGCGCTCCACCGGGCCTTTGGCAGTCGCCGGGTCACCAATCTGCTCGCAGATGGCGACCGCTTCGCCCAGCTTGACCAGGCGCGCCAGATGCTGCTCCAGCGCCACCACCGGCACACCGGCCATTTTGATTGGCACACCAGCCGATTGGCCGCGCGAGGTCAGGGTGATGTCGAGCAGGCGCGAGGCCTTCTCGGCGTCGGCATGGAACAACTCGTAAAAGTCGCCCATGCGGTAGAACAGCAGGGTGTTGGGGTGCTCGGCCTTGATGCGTAAATACTGCTGCATCATCGGCGTGTGGCCGGTGAAATTGGCCGGGATGACGTTGGCGCTCATGTCGATACGCATGCCCGCGTTCATGGTGCTGGTCTGACTGGCCCGGTCAAGGCGAGCATGCGGACAAGATTGCCGCTGCGCTCAGGCGTTGTTGACGACGCGCAGCAATTGCGCAAACACCTTGGCGTTGCCGGCCACGACTTCGCCATTCTCAAGGTATTGGTTTTCACCCTTGAGATCACTAATCAGTCCGCCGGCCTCTTGCACCAGCAAGCTGCCGGCGGCGATGTCCCACGGCGACAGACCGGTCTCCCAAAAACCATCAAAGCGGCTCGCGGCCACATAGGCCAGGTCAAGCGCGGCGGCACCGGGGCGGCGGATGCCGGCGCACGCCAGTGTGACGGCCTTGAACGTGTCCATATAGCGGTCCAGCCCCGAGCCATCACGAAAGGGGAACCCGGTGCCGATCAAACTATCGGCCAGCTTGTCGCGCTTGGAGACGCGAATGCGCTTGTCGTTCAGATACGCGCCCGCGCCGCGGGTGGCGGTGAACAGCTCGTTCTTGACCGGATCAAACACCACTGCTTGGGTGATGACGTCTTTGTGTTTTAAGCCGATCGAGACGCAATATTGCGGCACACCGTGAATGAAATTGGTGGTGCCATCGAGCGGGTCGATGATCCAGCAATACTCCATGCGCACGGCTTTGACCATGCCTGATTCTTCGGCGAGGATGGCGTGGTCGGGATAGGCACGGCGCAGTTCGTCAATTGCGGCCGCTTCGGCGGCGCGATCCACTTCCGTGACAAAATCGTTGCGTTGTTTGGTTTCGACCTTGATGAGATCGAGATCACGCGCCGCGCGGTTGATAATGTTGCCGGCCTTGCGTGCTGCCTTGATGGCCGTGTTGAGCATCGGGTGCATGAAAATGGTGAGGCGCGGGGCACCTGCTGATCTGAACAGACCCTATTTTATCCGAGCATGAGCGATAACCCTTCAAATTCTCACCCAAGTGGAACGCGCGCTGCTCCTTTGAGCGCGGGTGGCGGCACCTCCGGCGTTGCTGCTGGTATCTCCGCTGGTATCCCCACTGGCATCCCCGGCGGCGCTGTTGATAGCACTTCGGTCAACGCGCTGTCACGGCTTGACCGCGTCCGCATCGTGCTGGTCCAAACCAGCCATCCAGGCAACATCGGCGCTGCCGCGCGTGCCATCAAGGTGATGGGCCTGTCACGCCTCACGCTGGTGGCACCGCTGGTGCCGGTGGACGATCAGGCGCACCGCCGTGCCAGCGGCGCTGCCGACATTCTGGAGCGCGCCCACATCACAGCATCACTCGATGAAGCGCTTGAAGGCTGCGCCTTTGCGGTGGCGGCAACCGCAAGGCCGCGCCAGCTCTCACCCGATGTCACCGATGCGCGCACCGCCGCCCTGACGCTGGCGGACAACGCCGCCCACGCCGAAGTGGCGATCGTGTTCGGCAACGAAACTTCGGGCCTCACCAACGAGCAGGCGCGGCGCTGCCAGATGCTGGCGCACATTCCTGCGTTTCCCGGCTATTCCTCACTCAATCTGGCGGCGGCGGTGCAGGTGTTTGCGTATGAATTGCGTATGGCCTTGCTGAGCGCAGCCGACGTCGCGGCGCTGACCCAGCCGGGTGGCGTGATTGATGTGCCAGCCGGGCTCGATGCAGTCGAAGGGCTGGTGCGCCACTGTGAAACCGCGCTGGCCGAGATTGGTTTTTACGATCCGGCCAATCCCAAGCGCTTGATCCCGCGCCTGCGCCGCTTGTTTTCGCGCGCCCGGCTGGAGCGCGAGGAAGTCAATATTCTGCGCGGCATTTTGAATGCCGCGACGCGGCCACGCGGCTAGGGTCGGCTGGGGCCGGGGTGAAGCGGGCCGGTGCCAGGAGGCGCGGGGAAGTTGCGGGGCGTCTTAGCGCGCGTCAGGTTTTTTCTGCGCCGGCGCTGCGGTCTCTGGCTGACCATGCGTTGCTGCGCCGCCGCCATCGTCCGCCGCGCCCAGCGTGCGCATGCGGTTGGTCTGCAACAATTTCTTGAGGCGCTCTTCCTGCGTCAGCGGATGCATGCGCAAGGCGGCAGGGCTTGCGCCCAGTCCTGCCATGCGCTGCGACAGCGTCATCGTGTGCAGACGCTGGGTGGTGCCGAGCACATTTTGCAGCTGGCTGCCCGGGTCGGCGTGTGAGACAGCCATGATCTCGCGCGGCTTGGTCGGGCGGATATCGGCTTCAAACGCCCACATTTTCTGGTCGCCGACCATCAGCTGGTAGCGGTGCTCGCCCGGGCGGGTCGATTGCACCGAGAGAAT
>JANOYK010000039.1:0-5885 GCA_031428855.1 Burkholderiales bacterium
CCGGTGATTACCGCACTGCTGTTTGCCGGACGCGCTGGCACCTCAATCACCGCCGAGATTGGCCTGATGAAAGCCGGTGAGCAGCTCGCCGCGATGGACATGATGGCGGTATCACCAATTGCACGCGTGCTGGCACCGCGCTTCTGGGCTGGCGTGATCTCGATGCCGCTGCTGGCCGCGATGTTTTCTGCGGTAGGTGTGTTTGGCGGCTACCTGGTGGGTGTCGGCATGATCGGGGTGGACGACGGCGCGTTCTGGAGCCAGATGCAAAACGGTGTCGATTGGCGCGAGGATGTCGGCAATGGCGTCATCAAGAGCATTGTGTTTGGGGTGGCGGTCACCTTCATTGCGGTATTTGAAGGCTATGACTGCCAGGCGACGCCGGAGGGCGTGTCGCGCGCGACCACCCGCACCGTGGTGTCTTCCTCGCTGGCGGTGCTGGGGTTAGACTTCATCCTTACCGCGCTGATGTTCTCCTGACCGTTTTTTTCCGACTGTTTTGTCCTGTCACTTTTTATTCCATTCATCATGTCTGTCAAGTTTATTCACAAGGCCATGCCATGAACCGTAAATTGGTCGATGTCTGGGTAGGTTTGTTCGTTATTCTCGGATTCGCCGCCATTCTGGTGCTTGCCCTCAAAGCAGGCAATCTGGCTTCATTTAATTTTTCCGAGACTTATCAAGTGCTTGCGAAGTTTGATAACATTGGCGGATTAAAGCCGCGTGCGCCGGTGAAAAGCGCGGGTGTGGTGGTGGGCCGGGTGGCGTCGATTGACTTCAATGACACGACCTATGAGGCCGAAGTCAAGCTGGCGATGGACAAGCGTTATGCGTTCCCGAAGGATTCATCGGCCAAGATTTTGACCTCGGGCCTGCTGGGGGAACAGTACATCGGGCTGGAGGCGGGCGGTGATAATGCCAAACTGGCTGAAGGCGGCAAGATCAAGTCAACCCAGTCGGCCATCGTGCTTGAAAATCTGATTAGCCAGTTTTTGTATAGCAAGGCCTCTGAAGGCAAACCTGCTGAAACCGGCGCCAAAGGCGGTGCCGATGGTGCAAGTGGAGCAAAGGACATCAAATGAGCATAGCCCTGTGGAATGTCAGATCTGCCGTTCTGGCGATTGTTTTTTCGCTGGCAGCCGGCGGCTGCGCATCGTCGAATACGCCGGGCGACCCGCTCGAGGGTTTTAACCGCGCCATGTTCAGCTTCAACGAGACGGTCGATGACGCGGTGTTGAAGCCGGTCGCCACCGGTTATCGCAACGTCGTGCCCGAGCCGGTGCGTGAATGCACCGGCAACGTGTTCTCCAACATCAACGATGTCTTTGTCGCCGTCAACAGCCTGTTGCAGGGCAAGGTGGGTGATGCGGTATCGGACGCCTGCCGGGTGCTGATTAATTCCACCGTGGGAATTTTGGGCTGCTTCGATGTCGCCTCCAAGATGGGATTGGAAAAGCACAACCGCGATTTCGGCCAGACCTTCGGCAAATGGGGCATCGCCTCCGGCCCGTATCTGGTGCTGCCGTTCCTCGGGCCGTCCAATCTCCGTGAGGGCGTCGGCACCATGATTTATTCCCGCCTCGATCCGGTATGGGCCAACCATATTCCGACGCGCAATGTGGCCTACAGCCTGCGCGCCGTCAATGGCCGCGCCGATTTGCTGAGCGCATCAAGCGCGGTCGAAGATGCGGCGCTCGACAAATATGCCTTCATTCGTGATGCCTATGTGCAGCGCCGCCAGAGTCTGATTGACGATAACGAAAACAAGGCGCGTCCGAAGGCGGAGACTAGGGGCGCGCTGCCGCTCGCGTTTAAACCCGTGGGCGCAGAGCCGTCGCCGGCCGCGCCAGCGGCTGCCACGCTGCCCGCTGCGGTGTGGTTTGACGAGGCCAATCAGCGTGGCGGCACACTGGCGGCGGCTGCGGGCACAGTGCGCAAGCCGGTTGCGGCAGTCCGGCTGGCGTCGTCTCATCCAGCCAACTGATTAGTTCACTTAAGGGGCGCAGGAGCGATATGGTCAAGCAGGTCAAGCGGGCGTGGTGGGGGGCGTGGCTGTTGTTTGCCGCATGTGGCGTGGCGGGCTCAGCGCTGGCGCAGGAAGCGCCGGATGCGCTGGTCAAGCGGGTGGTCAGCGAGGTCACCAGCGCGATCAGCACCGACAAGGATTTGCAAAACGGCAACCGCGCCAAAATCAACGCCTTGATCGACCATAAGGTCGCCCCCGTCATCAATTTTCAGCGCATGACCCAGTCGGCGGTGGGGCGTCACTGGCAGCGCGCCACACCGGAGCAGCAGGCCGCGCTGACACGCGAGTTCAAGCTGCTGCTCACCAACACCTACTCTTATGCGTTCTCTGAATTCAAGCCGGAGACGGTGATCGAGTACCGCCCGATGCGCATGCAGGCCGGTGATACCGATGCGGTGGTGCGCTCGCTGATCCGCACCGGCTCGCGCGAGCCGATTCAGATTGATTATCATCTCGAAAAAGAGGGGGCCGGCTGGAAAGTGGTGGACCTCAACGTGCTCGGCGCGCGCCTGGTGGAAAATTACAAGAACACCTTCAATGCCGAAATCAGCAACAACGGTGTGGACGGGTTGATTAAGAGTCTGGCGGCGAAAAATAAATCGCTCGAAGCGAAATACAAGGCGTCCTGACGGTTTGCCGGTATGACATTTCTGGTTCCAGGCCGGGTGCTGCTCGACGACGCCGCCCAATTACTGAAGCAGGGTGTGCAGGCGATTGTGGCGGGCGAGCGTGAAATTGATTTGGGCGGGGTCGAGACTTCCGACTCCAGCCTCCTCGCCTGCATGCTGGCCTGGCAGCGCGCCGCGCGCGCCGCAGGTGCCACCCTGTCGGTCATCAACCCTCCAGCGCGGGTGCGCGGGCTGGCCACGCTGTACGGTATTGAGCAGATCGTCTTTCATTAGACGCACGCAGCCAATCGACCCTGCGGGCAGCCATTCGTCGCTGCCCTATTTTTTTTAGAAGCCATGACTGCCGCCATCGAAGTACGTGATCTCAAAAAACGTTTTGGCTCTTTGCAAGCGCTGGACGGCATCAGCCTGCGGGTGGAGCAAGGCGAGTTTTTCGGCCTGCTTGGCCCCAATGGGGCTGGCAAGACCACCTTGATTAGCACCGTGGCCGGCCTGACCCGCAGCGACAGCGGCAGCGTGACCGTGATGGGCCACGATGTGGTGGGCGCGTATCGCGACAGCCGCCGCAGCCTGGGCGTGGTGCCGCAGGAACTGGTGTTTGATCCGTTCTTTACAGTGCGCGAAACCCTGCGCATCCAGTCCGGCTATTTCGGGCTGCGTCACAACGATGCCTGGATTGATGAACTGATGGCGCACCTGGACCTGACCTCCAAGGCCGATGCCAACATGCGCGCCTTGTCGGGCGGCATGAAGCGGCGCGTGCTGGTGGCGCAGGCGCTGGTACACCGGCCGCCGGTGATCGTGCTCGACGAGCCGACTGCCGGTGTCGATGTCGAACTGCGCCAAACGTTGTGGAAATTTATCGCGAGCCTCAACCGTGACGGCCACACCATCGTCCTCACTACGCACTATCTGGAAGAAGCCGAGAGTTTGTGCGGCAGGATTGCGATGCTCAAAGGCGGGCGCGTGGTGGCGCTGGACACCACGGCGGATCTGCTGCGCCGCCACGCCGGGGCGTTTTTGCGCGTCAAGATTCGCGGCGTCGCGGCGGACGGCGCGCCCTCTGCGCTTTCAGCATCACGCGCCGCAGCGCTTGCCGCAGCCAATCTCGCAACAGACCCCGCTGCGCATCTCGCAGCACACCCCGCATCGCCCCCCGCAGCGCCTCCCCCAGCGCACTCCGCGCTGCCGCCCGAGTTGGCGGCGCGTCAGCCTGCCGCTGCCGGCGGATCATGGCGCTTCCGCCTCAAGGACTACGACGAGGTTGACGCCGTGCTGGCGCCGTTGCGCGCCGCCGGGCTGCACATTGAAGAAATGGAAGTGCAGGCCCCGGATCTCGAAGATGTATTTATTCAGGTGATGGGCGAGCATCGATCTGGCGCCGCCGGGGTGGCGGCATGAGCGGCCCGGTGTCTGGTGCAGGGCGGATTACTGCGGTTGCCGCCGGCAGCGGTTTTCGCACCCTGCTCTACAAGGAACTGCTGCGCTTCTGGAAAGTGAGCGCCCAAACCGTCACCGCGCCGGTGCTGACGGCGATGTTGTATCTGCTGATTTTTTCGCACGTGTTGCAGGACCGGGTGCAGGTGTATCCGGGGGTGCAGTACACCGCGTTTTTGATTCCCGGCCTCATCATGATGTCGGTGTTGCAGAATGCGTTTGCCAACACTTCGTCGTCGCTGATTCAATCCAAGGTCACCGGCAATCTGGTGTTTGTGCTGCTGCCGCCGATTTCGTATTTTGAATTTTTTGCCGCCTACGTGATGGCGGCGGTGGTGCGCGGCCTGTGTGTCGGTGCCGGGGTGTTTGCGGTCACCTTCTGGTTTGGCACACCGCCGCTCAACGCGCCGCTCTGGATTGTGCTGTTCGCCGTGCTGTGCAGCGGTTTCATGGGCGCGGTGGGCCTGCTGGCCGGCATCGTCGCCGACAAGTTCGATCACATCGCCGCATTCCAGAATTTTTTCATTTTGCCGGCCACGTTCTTGTCGGGCGTGTTTTATTCGATTCATTCGCTGCCGCCGTTTTGGCAGACGGTGTCACATTTGAACCCGTTTTTTTACATGATTGATGGTTTTCGCTACGGCTTTTTCGGGCAAAGTGATGTGTCGCCGTGGCTCTCGCTGGCGGTGGCTGCGGGGTGTCTGGCGGTGGTGGCCGGCTTGATTTTGTCGATGCTCAAGCGCGGGTATAAGTTACGGCATTGAATCGATCTGAATGGATCGGCATCTGGAAGGAATCGAAATATGGTGACCCCTGAACATGTGAAAAGTTTGATTGCGGGCGGTGTGGTGTGCGAGCACCTCGAGGTGTCGGGCGATGGCTCGCACTTTGAGGCGGTGATTGTGAGTGGTGAATTTGAAGGCAAGCGTTTGATCGCGCGCCATCAGATCGTCAACCGCGCGCTTGGCAGCCAGATGGGCAACGAGATTCACGCGCTGTCGATGAAAACCCTGACGCCGGAAGAGTGGCGCAATGCATAAGCTGGTGATCGAAGGCGGCGCGCGGCTGGCAGGCGAGATACCCATCTCGGGTGCGAAAAATGCGGCGCTGCCGATTCTGTGTGCCAGTCTGCTGTCGAGCGAACCGCTGGTGTTGCATAACGTGCCGGCGCTCGAAGACGTGGCGACCACGCTCAAGCTGCTCCGTCAGATGGGGGTGGCGGTGGAGCGCAGCGGCGCCACCGTGACGCTGGAGGCTGCGCGTCTGGACAATCCGGTGGCACCGTATGAACTGGTCAAGACCATGCGCGCATCGATTCTGGTGCTGTGCCCGCTGGTGGCGCGCACCGGCCAGGCGCGCGTGTCATTGCCGGGCGGCTGCGCGATTGGCGCGCGCCCGGTGGACCAGCACATCAAGGGGTTGGAGGCGATGGGGGCGACGGTGCGGATTGAGCACGGCGACATTGTGGCCGAGGCGGGGGCGTCCGCAGGCGATCATGCGGTGCGCAAGCTGCGCGGCGCGCGCATCGTCACTGATCTGGTGACCGTGACCGGCACCGAAAATCTGATGATGGCGGCGGTGCTGGCCGAGGGCGAGACTGTGATCGAGAACGCTGCGCGCGAACCCGAGGTGGTGGACCTGGCCGAGTGCCTGACCGCGATGGGCGCGCAGATTCGCGGTGCCGGTACCGACACCATCACCATCACCGGCGTGGCGCGTCTGCATGGCGCGACCCACCGCGTGATGCCGGACCGGATCGAGACCGGCACTTACCTCACCGCCGTGGCGGCAGC
>JANOYK010000040.1:0-2202 GCA_031428855.1 Burkholderiales bacterium
AACACCTCGCCAAAAAACACCTCGGCTGGAAGCGCAACGTCGTGAGCCCCCAACGCCTGTTCTGGACCATCGTCCTGTCTTCCGCCGCGATCCTCGCGGTGACGATGGGGATTCGCCAATCCACCGGCCTGTTCGTCTCGCCTCTCAATAGCGCCACCGGCCTGGGCATCGTCACGATCAGCTTTGCATTGGCCATTGGGCAGTTTGTATGGGGCGTGGCGCAACCTTTGTTTGGCATGCTGGCGCTCGCGGCTGCCACGCTCAGCACCATTTTGCTGGCCCTGCCCCTGCGCGAGAAAAAAGGAGTAGCCGAATTGCGCGCCGCCGAGCAGGCCGCCGGCATCACGCTGAGCGAGCAGATTCGCATCGGCAGCTACGACTGGATCTGGTACGCCGACATCGTGCTCGCGGCTGCAGCGGCGCTGGTTAATCTGCCGATTCGCGAAGCGCATCCCAGGGCCATGGCGGTGCCTGCGGCGGCCTGAGCGCGGTCACTTCGCACTCAGCGCGCGTTGGCCCCGCCGTTTGGGTGGCAATGGACACCGCTGCTGCGACCCTGGATAGCTTGTGCCAGCCGGTCTGCGCGGTTGAAGCCGGGTAGGTCACGCGACCGATTGGTTGATTCACTGCATAGCAGGAAAGCATGGTGCCGCCGCCACAGAATGCCCCGGCTGCATCGGCTACGTTGATGGTGACGCTCTCACTTCTTCACTGCCAACACCCCATCGCCATTGATCGCCGCGACAAACCCGGCCAGCCGCAGACGCTTCACCACTTCGTTGGGCACGTCGCGGCCACTGGTCAGTTTGTTGGGCGTGCCGGTGTAGTGAAACAGCTTGCCGCGGCGCTTGAGCACGCGGGCCAGATGGTCATAAAACACTTGTGAGTAGAGCTCCCCAGCAATGCCGAAGCGCGGCGGGTCATGCAGGATGGCGTCGACCGAGTCCGCTGGCAGGGTGACGATGTGTTTTGAAACGTCGCCGTGGGTGAGCGTCAATCCACTGCCAACTTCAGGCGACCAGGGGTTGAGGCTGCGCAGCCAGATCACGTCGGCGGTTTTTTCGTAGGAGAGCACCTGCTTGGCGCGGCCCTGTAAACAACCGGCGGCGTAGTAACCCAGGCCGCCGCAGGTGTCCAGAATCACCTTGCCCTGCGGTTCAATCAAGCCGGCTTTGCGCCCGGCATCGGCATAGGGCGAGACATGCGCCGTGGGCAACATCTTGATGCCATCGATTTCAAACGTCGGCGGGCCCCAGTGGGTCGGCACCAGTTTGTAAAGGCCGGTCGAGTAGTGCGCCACTGGCTCAAATGCCGTATCGGTCCAGTAGTAAATGGTTCTGTCTTTGCAATGGGCCAGATAGGGGAAGCGCTGACCTTGCCAGCGCCATCCCTCCATGTTGACCTCGACGGTGGTTGTCGAGCGGTCGAGGTCGAGCGAGCATTCGAGCGAGGGCGCACCGGCGCGCGCGGCGGCGCACAGGGCGTCGTGTACTTTTTGGGTGAGGAGCGGTCCAATCATGGGAGGCTTTGATGGCGGCCGGATGTGAAGCCGCCAATTTGAATTTACTATGCGCCTTGTTGCGCCCGCCTTGTCAGCATCACTGGCAGGCTGTGCGGCAGCAACGGCGGCGCGACCCGCAGAGTGATGACGGCGCAGCGCATGATGCACCACTGGACGACCAACACTTAACACCGATTGAAAAAGATCAATGTCATTTTACCGAGGCATGACCTGCGAGAACGTCACCATCAACGGCAATGGCGGTACGCCGATTGGCGCTTAGGTCGCCAAGCCGTCTGGCACTGGCCCGTTTCCGGGCGTGGTGCTGATTCATCATCTGCCGGGCTGGAGCGAGCTTTATATCGAGACCACGCGCCGCTTCGCGCATCACGGCTATATCGCCATCTGCGCCAATCTGCATGAACGCGAGGGCCAGGAAGAACTCGATGCCGGAGCGCGCGCCGGGGTCGAGCTGACGCTGGAGTGGGCGAAGGAATTGCGCGGAGCGCTTGATCGCGCGATTGCTGCTGCCGAGTTTGAGGAGGCGGAAGTGCGGGGCAAGGGCGCGGTGCTTCGCCTCGTTCGAATGGCGTAAAATTACGATGCGGCGATGGCATCCCCATCGCCGCATCCCACCATTCTACACAGAAAAATATTTCGCGCGCGGATTAAGAACAACGATCGCGCTGGTCGATTGCTCG
>JANOYK010000041.1:0-2734 GCA_031428855.1 Burkholderiales bacterium
GCGGTGGCGAGCGGCAGCAAGCCCACCACGATGGCACCGTGCGAAGCCGGCACGTAACGCATCGCCCACGAGGTCAGTGCCGGAAAGCCGAAGATCACGCCACCGGCAGCAATCAATAGCCACTTCCACACCGCGCCACGCGGAAATGGCTGGCGCGTGACGATCAGCGCAATGGCGGCGAGGTGTGCCGCCAGCACCGAGCGGCCGAAGCCAACGAACATCGGGTCGAGCGTCTGCACCGCAATGCGCGTGGCCGGCAAGGTGCCGCTGAACAGCAGTACGCCGATAAAGCCGAGCAACAGGCCGGTGTGTTCTTTGGTCAATGCTGGGTCTCTCAAAGTAGGTGGCGCGAATGTGGAGCGCCATCGAAGTCACCGATACTATGCGAGTTCTGATTCTCTCCCAAGCAGATCAACCCAAGCAGGAGTAATTGATGCGCGGACGCGATGTTTTCATTCAGAGTCTGGTGCTGCACGGTGTGCGGCACATTTTCGGCAACCCCGGCACCACCGAGAGTCCGCTGCTCGACGCCCTCGCTGACGTGCCGTCAATCGACTATGTGGTGCATCTGCATGAGGGCGTCGCCGTCGGCGCAGCCAGCTACTACGCGCGCGCCAGCGGCCACACCGGCGTGGTCAATCTGCACGCCGCGCCGGGGTTGGGCAACGGCATCGGCATGCTCTACAACGCGCTCAAGGCCAACGCGCCGATGGTGATTACCGCCGGCCAGCAAGACACGCGCATGCTGCGGCGCGACCCGATCCTCGCGCACGATCTGGTGGCGATGGCGGCACCGGTCACCAAATGGAGCGCGCAGGTGCAGAGCGCTGATGAGATGGACCAGGTGATGCGGCGTGCGTTCAAAGTGGCGAACGACCCGCCGTATGGACCGGTGTTTGTCGCGCTGCCGATTGACGTGATGGAACAGGAAACCCACAACGCTGCGCAGGCACCGGGCCGTCTGCACCGCGCCGCCGCGCCGGATGCGTTGGCGGTGCAGGAGATCACTGCGCTGATCCTCGCTGCACATGCACCTGTGATGGTGGTGGGCGATGAAGTTGCGCGCGCCGGTGCGGTGGATGAACTGGTGCAACTGGCCGAACGCCTCGGCGCGCCAGTGTGGTTCGAAGGCATTCGCGGGCGTGCCTCGTTCCCCAGCTCGCACGCGCATGCCAAGAGCGGCGTGCCGTTCGATGCTGCCGGTATTCGCAACACGCTCGCCGGTGCTGATCTAGTGCTGCTGATCGGCGGTGCTTTCTTCGAAGAAATCTGGTTCAGCCCCGGCGCGCCGTTCCCGGAGGGCGCAAAGGTGGTGCAGATCGAAGCATCACCACAGGCACTGGCGCACAACTTCGCCATAGATGTGGGACTGGTGGCCGGCCTGGGTGCTGCGCTGCGAGCACTTAGCACTGCGGTTGCCGCTTCCGCAAATGACGCCTGGCGAGCAGCCGCGCGTGGCCGCTGCGCCCAGCTCGCCGCGCAAAAGGCCCGCGACACCGAGGCCTATCAGGCGCGCCTCGCCAAGGCCTGGGCGCGCACGCCGATCTCGATGCCGCGCGTCATGGCCGAACTGCGCCGCGCAACACCGGCCAACGCGGTAATCGTCGAAGAATCCATCACCGCCAGCATCGACATGGCCGCAGCATTCGCCTACGACACGCCCGGTCAATACTTCGGCGCGCGTGGCGGCGGCATCGGGCAGGGGCTGGCCGGTGCCATTGGCGCAGCTCTTGCCTGCGGTGGCGCGGCCCTGACCCACGGCGATTCGGCTGATCGCCCGGTGTTGTGCGTCTCCGGCGACGGCTCATCGATGTATTCAATCCAGGCGCTGTGGACCGCGGCGCATCACAATCTCCCCATCGTGTTCGTCATCCTCGCCAACCGCGAATACCGCGTGTTGAAACACAACCTCGATCTCTACCGCCAGCGCTTCGACGCAGCCTCCAGCAAGCCCTATCCGCACATGGATCTGGGCACGCCCGCGCTGGGCTTTGTCGAGATGGCGGCTGGCATGGGCGTACCCGCAGTGCGCGTGAGTGACCCCGACGCGATTGCCGCTGCCGTCAGCGAAGCATTCGCCGCACGCGCGCCGCGTCTGGTCGAGATCGTGATCGAAGGCAAGCGCTGAATCAAAACAACCAAGACAGAGACCAACATGACAGAGACCACCATGCACTCGACCACTACCGACTCGACCACTACCGACTCGACCACCACCGACACGCAAGGCCCTGCCGTTTCCACTGCGCGCACCATACGGCCAACGCAGCGCACCTGCTGTGCCGCGCTGCTCGCCCTCGCAACGATTGTTGCAACGATCGTCGCACCGGCGCACGCTGCCGAGGATGCAGCCACCTATCCAAGCCGCCCGATCCGCATCGTCGTCCCGTTCGCGGCCGGCGGCCCGAGCGACATCATGGCGCGCGCCCTCGCGCAAAAACTCACGCAGGAATGGGGCCAGCCGGTGGTGGTCGACAACCGCACCGGTGCCGCCGGCATCATCGGTGCCGACGCGGTAGCCAAGAGCGCGCCCGATGGCTACACCCTGCTGCAACGAGGATGAAGGGCGTGAGGCCGGCGAGGGTGATCGGCGCGAAGTCCTTCTCGAAGTTGTAGGGCAGCTTGGAATACAGACTCACGCTGATGGTGTCGCCCACCTGCGCTTGCAGCAGCGTGTAGCCATCGGGCGCGCTCTTGGCGACGGCATCGGCACCGATGATGCCGGCGGCGCCGG
>JANOYK010000042.1:0-4189 GCA_031428855.1 Burkholderiales bacterium
CCGGGGCCGGCATGGCGGTGACGCGCGATGCCCTTAGCGGCACCATCGGCGGCGGCCATCTCGAATTAAAAGCGGTGGAGCTTGCGCGCGAGTGGCTGAGGCTGGAAAAACCCGGGGCCACGCGCCGCCACTATCCGCTCGGGCCGGCGCTGGGTCAGTGCTGCGGCGGTGCGGTTGATCTATTGTTCCGCCCGCTCACGGCCCCGGAGCGGCCCTGGCTCGAAGCGCTGGCGCGGGCGGAGCAAAGCGGCGGTGAGCTGGCGCTCGATACCGTGCTTGATGCCGGCGCGCCGCACACCGCACGCAATGCAGCCGGGCAGACTGCGGATGATGCGCCGTGGGTTGCCGCTGCCGTGCCGTCTGCGTCTGCGCAGTCACCGGCGCAATCCCCGCGCCGGTCCCCGCCCCGCACAGTGACCGTTACGCGCCACACATTTCGCCCGTGGCACGTGTGGGTATTCGGTGCCGGCCACGTCGGTCATGCGCTTGCCCAAGTGTTCGGCGCGCTGCCTTGCTATGTCACTTGGGTTGATGGCCGTGACACTGCGTTTCCGCCTGTATTCCCGCCTGTATTCCCGCCTGTATTCCCATCGGTGCTGCCGGACAACGTGACCACGCTGCAGAGCGCGCATCCGCCCGATGAGGTCGGCGATATTCCCGCCGGGGCCGACGTGCTGGTGCTCACCCACAGCCACGCGCTCGATCTGGAGATCACCGCGCAACTGTTGCAGCGCGATGACCTGGGCTATCTCGGGTTGATCGGGTCAGACACCAAGGCGCAATTGTTTCGCCGTCGTCTGGCAGCGCGCGGGCTTGATGCGGCGCGCCTGGTGTGTCCGATTGGCCTGGCAGCGGACGGACCGTCACCGGTGCGCAAGGACAAACACCCCGGTGCGATTGCGGTGAGCGTGGCGGCAGATCTGCTGGCGCGGCGACATGGGAGCGATGGCATTGACCCGGTGTCATCCAACTGGCGGCTGAACCGTTAATCCCGGAGCATAATTACGCCTGCTGTCAAACCCTTGGGGAGATTGCCATGAAATTCCTGTCAACTTTAACCGCCTGCTTGTTTGTGTTTGCGCCGTCCGCGTTTGCACAGAGCGCAGCCGACGCCGGCATGATTAACCAGTTGAGCGGCGAAGTCAGCTACCAGTCGGGCGGGGTCGCCGCTGCGCGCGCCAGCGCCTACATGAAATTGCGCGATGGCGATGTGGTGCGGGTGGCCTCCGGTGCCAGCGTGCGCGTGGTCTATTTTGCCAACGGCCGGCAAGAGGCCTGGAAGGGGCCGGCCAGCTTTACGGTAGGGGCAAACGAAAGCCGCGCCGCGCAAGCAGCCCCCGGTAACACTGCACAGCCCGACATATCGCAACTGCCCGGCGGCGTGCCGGCCAAACTTGCGCAAACGCCGGAGATGATGGCGATTGCCAAGCTCGGCCGCGCGGGCAGCGTAACCGTGCGCGGTGTGGCGCAGCGCCCGCTGAACGCGGCGCAGACGGCCGAAGTGCAGGAAGCGCGCCGTATCTATGAGCGCTTGAAAGGGGCCACCGCCGCCGACGACATCATGCCGGAGATTTATCTCTATACCGTGGTGCAGCAGTATTCGATGTACGACGAGATGAAGCAGCTGGTCAAGACGATGCAGGTCAAGCAGCCGAACAATGAATCGGTGCGTGATCTGGATGCCTGGGTGGAAAACCGCAAGCCGCAATGAGCGGGCCTTCGTGGCATTGGCGGCAGTGCGCTGCACCTGCAGCCGCAGTCGCTTTGCGCCGCGTGTTGACTGGCGCGCTGCTCGCCGGTGCCGCGCTGACGGCTGCTGTTCCAGTCGCACATGCAGAGGCGGCCCCGCCCAAATCGATCAAGGATCTGGTCGCGCAGATTGAGGCCGCCACACCGCAGCCAGCGCGGATTGCCGAACTGAACGCGGTTCTCGCCGAGGCGTTTCCGGCGGGTGCGCCGGTGGTCGGACAGATCGCATTTTTGCGGCGGCAGGCGCAGGCCGCCGAAGAACTCGGCCACGCCGGCAAGGAGCTTGAACTCAAACGCCGCAATGCAGAGCTGGCGCGTGGCACGCCCGATGCCGCGCGTGTCCTGATGGAACTGGCGGTGCGTGAGCGCAACTATGGCGATTTGACGCAAGCCATGCGCCTGGTCGATGAGGTGATCGCCTTGGCGCCGCCGCCCGGACTGCTGATTGGCGCCTATGGGCGCGTCGCGATTGACCGTATCCTGATGGGCGATGTGGCGGGCGCGGACGAAGCGCAGGCGAACGCCGAGGCGGCGTACCGGCGCGCCATGCTCAACGCCCGCATTGCATCGTGGTTTCGCTCGTTCTGGCGCAATCAATTGGAGTGTTTGCACGGCTCCCATCTGGCACTGCGCGGCAAGCTGACCGAAGCCGATGCGGCGTACCGGCGCTCGATTGACGCGGCGATTGAAGATGCCCGGATTGCTCCGCGGCGGTTCGGCACCCCCGGACTGACTGCGCCGCATCCCGATGTGTCGCAGGGCCTGCGTGATGTGTGCGAACTCAACTGGGCGCGCAATCTGATGCAGCAGCGCCGCCATGTTGATGCGGAAGTTCTGTTGCGTGCGCAGGTCGAGCGCGTCATGGCGCGGGTGGGGCGTGATTCGCCGCAGGTGGCCAATGCGCTCGGCGGACTGGGGGCGCTGTACGCACGCCAAGGACGTTACGCGGATGCCGAAGCCTTGCTCGGTGAAGCGGTGCGGATTTATGAGCGGGTTGGCGCAGAAAATGGCAGCGGGCTGGTCGGACGCGCGCGCGGCGAGTACGCGCTGGCACTCTACGTGCGTGGTGCCTATGCTGAAGCGGTGGCCCAGGTCGAACGTTGGAGCGGCGCGCCAGAGCGCAACCCCGGTTCCGGGCCGGCCTACCTGATGGCGCTGGTGCGGAGCGGCCAAGGCGCGCGCGCGCTGCCGGTCGCGGATGAATTGTTGCGGCGTATCCAGACCCGCTATGGTGAGCGTCATCCCAGCACCGGTTATGCCAAAGGCGCGCGCGCCATGGCACTGCAGGCCAGCGGTGCCAACGCCGAAGCGCTGGCGCTGTATCGCGACGCCGTGCGCACCATCGCCGATGCGCGGGTACGCTCGGCCGATGATGGCAGCGAGTCGCTCAACAAGCGCATCTTTGGCCACATCCTTGAGGGCTACCTGGGCTTGCTGGCAGATATGCAGGGGCCGGAGTTTTCCCATCTATTCAAACAGCTGCCTGCACTGGAAAGTTTTGCGGTGGCCGACTTGATCCGCGCTGGCAGTGTGCAAAAGGCGCTGGCGGCGTCGGCCGCGCGCGCCTCGGCCGATCCGGCGCTGGCCGAGGTAGTGCGGCGCGAACAGGATTTCGGCGAGGAACTGGCGGCTTTGCAGCGCACGCTCGGCAGTCTGCTCGCCGCGCCGCTCGAGAAGCAACTCACCAAAGTGATTGCCGGCATGCGCGCACGCATAGCCAGCATCGAAAAAGAACAGGCCGGTTTGGCAGCCCAGATCGAGCAGCGCTTTCCGGCCTATGCCAACCTGATCGCACCGAAACCGCCGACCCAGGCCGAGACCCAGCGCGTGCTGCGTGATGGCGAAGCCCTGCTCGCAGTGTTGGTGGGCGAGAGCCGCACGTTTGTCTGGGCCGTGCCCAAGAGCGGCGCGGCGCAGTTTCATGCCGCTGCTGCCGGGGCCAGACAGATCGAAGCGCTGACTGCGCGCGTGCGCCGCACGGTGGATCCGTTCTCACACGGCCTGCCCGGCGTGCCGCCATTCGCGCTTGACGATGCCCATGCGATTTACCGCCTCGTGGTGGCCCCGGTCGCCGCCACGCTGGGCGATGCCAAACAAGTGATCGTCTCGGCCAATGGCGTGCTCGGCGCGTTTCCGTTTGCCATGTTGCCCACCGCGCCGGTGGCGGTGAACATCGAGGCCACACCGGCCTATGTTGATTACCGCAAGGTGCCGTGGCTGCTGCGCCGCCATGCCATTACCCAAGTGCCGTCGGTCAACGCACTGGTCACATTGCGTGCGTTGCCGGCCCGCGCCGCTGCCGGCTCGGGCTCAGGCTCGGGCTCGGGCTCAGGTTTTGCCGGTATCGGTGATCCGATTTTCAGCCGCGCCCAGATGACGGCGTTGAGCGCCGACGGCACCAGCGTCAGCGTGCGGGGTGCGAGCGTCACGGTGCGTGGCG
>JANOYK010000043.1:0-2594 GCA_031428855.1 Burkholderiales bacterium
GTCAGCGCCGATGGCAGTCCGGTGCGCGCCTGGGCTGATTTGTCGTGGCATTTGCTTCAGGCAGCGCATGAGCGCCGCAGCGTCAAGATCGAGGTCACGCGTGGCGGCGTCAGCGGCGGCACCGGCACCGGCAGCGGCAGCGGCACCGGCACCGGCAGCGAAGAGCAACCGGGCAGCGCGCGCGCGGGCACCGAACTGGTATTGGCGGCGCTCGATTTGTCCGCCATGACAGAGGCCGAACTGGAGGGCGACGCCATCACCAAACTCGGGTTCCGCTTGTTTCGCCCCAGCCCCAAGGTGACCACGATTGAAGCCGGATCGCCCGCCGAAAAAAGCGGCATGGCGGCGGGTGACGTGCTGCGCAAAGTGGACGGCAAGGCGATTGGCGGCGGCGAAGATTTTGTGCGGGCCATGCGCGCCAGCCCTGAGCGCGAACTGACACTCGAACTGGACCGCGCCGGTGCCGCCATCACGGTCAAGGTCACGCCGGTGCGGGTGGAAAAGGAGGGGCAATCGTTCGGGCGCATCGGCGCAGGCATTGACGACCGCCCGGTGCTGACCGTGGTGCGCTACGGGGCTGGGGAGGCGCTGGTCAAGGCGCTGCGCTATACCTGGGAGATGTCTATTTTCAGCCTGAAAATGCTGGGGAGGATGGTGACGGGCGACGTGTCGTGGCGCAATTTGTCCGGCCCGGTTACGATCGCTGACTACGCCGGCAAAACGGCGCGCTTGGGCGCGGTCTACTATCTCAACTTCATCGCCCTCGTCAGCATCAGCCTGGGCGTGCTCAATTTGCTGCCGATTCCAGTCTTGGATGGCGGGTATCTGCTGTACTATTCGCTCGAAGCGATTCGCAACAAGCCGGTGCCTGCGTCGTGGATGGAATGGGGCACCAAATTTGGCGTCTTCGTCGTCGTGATTGCGATGTCGCTTGCCTTGTTCAACGATATTTCCCGGCTGCTCGCCGGGTAGTCCAAAAAAATGGTTTCTTCCATGCGCCGCTTGCGCATTCGCCCCTTTATTCGCCCCCTCATCCGCCCGCTGGTGTCGTCCCTGTTATGCGCGTTTGCTGTCAGCACGCCGGGGTATGGGTTCGACCCGTTTGTCATCAAGGACATCCGCGTCGAAGGGATTCAGCGCACCGAGGCCGGTACCATTTTCAGTTACCTGCCGGTCAAGGTGGGCGAGCGCTTCACGGATGAAAAAGCCGCCGAGTCGATCAAGGCGCTGTTTGCCACCGGCTTTTTTAAAGATGTCCGGATCGAAATTGAAGGCGATGTGCTGGTGGTGGCAGTCGATGAGCGTGCCGCCATCGCCACGATTGATTTTGTCGGTCTCAAAGCATTCGACAAGGACGCGATCAAGAAATCGCTGCGCGAAACCGGCATGGCCGAGGGCCGCATTTTCGACCGCTCAGTGCTCGACAAATCCGAGCAAGAACTGAAGCGGCAATATCTGTCGCGTGGCCTGTACGGCATGACGGTCAAGACCACAGTGACGCCGCTGGAGCGCAACCGGGTAGGTATTTCACTGGCGGTGGACGAAGGCGAGATCGCGCGTATCAAGAAAATCAGTTTCGTCGGCCTCAGCGCGTTCAAGGAAAGCGAACTGCTTGATCAACTGGCGCTGGCGTCAAGCGGCTGGATGTCGTGGTATTCGAAAGACGATCAGTATTCCAAGCAGAAACTGACGGCCGATCTGGAAACGCTGCGCTCGTTTTACTTCAACCGCGGTTATCTGGAGTTCAATCTGGAATCGACCCAGGTGTCGATCACGCCTGACAAAAAAGATATTTACATCACTGCCACCATCCGTGAAGGCCAGAAATTTACGGTATCTGGCGTGAAAATGGGCGGCAATACCATTCTCCCGGCGTCAGATCTGCTCAAGCTGGTCGAACTGAAAGCGGGCGATGTATTCAACGGCGAGAAGCTGTCCGTATCCACCAAAAAAATCCAGGAGCGGCTCGGCAGGGAAGGGTACGCCTTTGCCAACGCCAATGCGGCACCGGAAATTGACCGGGACAAACAGACCGTCGCGTTTACGGTGCTGATTGATCCGGGCCGCCGCGTGTACGTGCGCCGCATCAATGTGGCCGGCAATACCCGCACCCGGGACGAAGTGGTGCGGCGTGAAATGCGCCAGATTGAAGGTGCCTATTACGACAGCGAGAAAATTGCCGATTCCAAGAAGCGGATTGACCGGCTGGGTTACTTCAACGAGGCCACGGTTGAGACACCGGCTGTGGCAGGCACGCCGGATCAGGTGGATGTGAACGTGCGGGTGACGGAAAAACCGACCGGTCAATTGCTGCTTGGGGCCGGTTTTTCAAGCGCTGAAAAAGTGGTACTGCAGACCTCGATTTCACAGGCAAACGTGTTTGGCAGCGGTAACACGATCGGCGCCTCAATCAGCACCAGCAAATCGAACAAGACGTACTCGCTGTCGCAGACCAATCCGTATTTCACGGTGGACGGCATCAGCCGCTCGTTTTCGATTTATCACCGCGATTTCAACGCCGCCGCGCTCAATGCCGGCGACTACAAAACCACCAGCACCGGTGCCAGCATTGCATTCGGCTACCCCTTTACGCC
>JANOYK010000044.1:0-2238 GCA_031428855.1 Burkholderiales bacterium
CGCTCCACCAGTTCCATCGTGCGCGCTGTTGCGCCGCGATGCGCCGCGCAAAACGCGCGCCCGGCGTCGCCCATCGCACGCTGCCGCTCCGGGCTGGCGAGCAGTTGCGCCACCTGCTCCCACACGGCATCCGCATGTTCCACACGCATTGCCGCACCGGCCGCCACCGCCTGCTCCGCCGCCTCCGCAAAGTTAAAGGTGTGCGGCCCGAACAGTGCAGGCACACCCAGCGCTGCTGCTTCGATCATGTTTTGTCCGCCCACCGGCACCAGACTGCCGCCGATGAACGCACAACCAGACACCGCGTAGTAGGCCGCCATCTCACCCATGCTGTCGCCAAGCAATAGGTGCTCGTCTGCTGCAAGCGCGGCATTCTGGCTGCGCCGTGCAAACCTTGCGCCGCGCTGCGTGAGCAGCGCCGCCACCTCATCAAACCGCTGCGGGTGGCGCGGCACGATGACGGTAACGATGCCGGCTGCGGGAGCCAGCTCGGCCGGCGGCTCCAAGGAGTCGATCTGCCCCACCAGATTGAGCCGGTTGAGCGGATGGCGCGCCAGCGCGTCAAGCAGCAACGCCTCTTCCCCTTCACGCGTGCTCGCCGCCAAAAACACCGGGCGCGCGCCGATGATACGGCGCAGTGCCGCCACCTGCGCCGCCGGTGCTTCGGTCAGCGCGGTATCAAATTTGAGATTGCCGGTGACCACCGGAGCGGTTGCTCCCAGATCACGCAGACGCGCCGCATCCGCCGCCGTTTGGGCGCACACCGCCAGCGTGCCGAAGGCGGGACGCATCAGCCGCGCCACGCGCCGGTAACCCGCGTGCGATTTTTCCGACAGGCGCGCGTTGGCCAGCAGCATCGGGATGCCGCGGGCGGCGGCAGCCTGCGCCAGATTGGGCCACACCTCGGTTTCCATCACGATGCCAAGCGCCGGGGCGAAATGATCGAAGAAGCGCGCCACCGCCCACGGCAGGTCATACGGCAGAAACGCGATGCGTGCGTGCTCGCCATAGAGCCGCTGCGCCGCTTCGCGCCCGGTGGCGGTCATGTGGGTGACCAGCAAGCGGTGCTGCGGATAACGGCTGCGCAACGCGGCCACCAGCGGCTGCGCCGCCAGCGTTTCACCAAGCGAGACCGCGTGCAGCCAGATCAGGGGTTGGCGCGGGTTCGGTGTGCCGCCGCGTGCGGTCACATCCTGTGGCGCAGACAGGGAATTGGGCGAGGCGGCCTGCAGGTCGGCGGGTATTGGCGCAGCTGACATGGGCGCAGCCAGCTTGGGCGCAGCCGGCTTGGGCGCAGCCGACTCCGGCTGCGCCGGAATCGGCACCGGCGCATAACGGCCAAAGCGCTGCGTCCAATCGGCGCGGTAGCCCGGCTCACGCCGTCCGCGCCACCACAGGCGCAGCAACAGCAGCGGCAGCGCCAGATGCAACACCAGGTTGTAGAGCGCGCGCGTCATGTGCTCTGGCAGGCGCCCGTGCTAAGCGGGCAATCCCAGCGCAGGTGCTACCCGCGCCAGTGCGCGCAGCACTTCACTTGCCGCTGGCTGCGCCCCGATCGCCCCGCAATAAGCCGTCGGCCCCATCCCCAGCGGGTGCGCATCCACCGGTTCCGAATCGCAGAACACCCCCACCACCGGTGTGCTGAACGCGGCAGTGAGATGGGTGAAGCCGGTGTCCAGACCCGCCACTGCGCGTGCATGCGCGAGCAACCCCCCGGCAGCGGCAAAGCCCATGCGCGGGGCCACCACGGCCGACGGTATCTGCGCGGCAATCCGCTGCGCGCGCGCTTCTTCATCGGCGTTGCCAAACGGCAACACGCTCACCACGCTGCATGCGTCGAGCGCGCGCGCCACCGCCACCCACGCCGCCTCGCTCCACAGCTTGGCCGCGCGCGCAGTTGAGTGCATCAACACCACGTACGGCCCGGCGGGGGCCCACTGCGGCAGCGGCGGCGGCGTGAGGCCGTAGTCAATCTGATCCGGCACTGCGGTGTAGCCATTGGCAGCGGCCATCAGGGCGCGATAGCGCGCGATCTTGTGCGTCGACGCAGGGAAGTTAACCGTGCGCTGATAAAACAGGCTCGCCAGCGGCTCGCGTGCGGTGCGCCAGCCGAAGCCATGCACCTGCCCGCCCGCCGCGCGGCGCGCACTGCGCGCCACCAGCGCGCTCTTGAGCAGGCCTTGCAAATCGATCACGCTGTCATAGGACTCGCCGCGCAGCACATCACGCGCTGCCACC
>JANOYK010000045.1:0-2103 GCA_031428855.1 Burkholderiales bacterium
GGCGGGGGTTTCAGCCGACCGGCTTGCAGGTGGTGTTTGCCTTGTTGTGCAATCCGGACTGGATCAACCGGCCCTATCGTGACTTGGCCGAAAAGGCCAAGGTGGCTCACGGCACCGTCGGCTGGGTGATGCCTGATCTGCAGCGGCAAGGTTTTCTGGCCCAGATTAAGGGCAAGCGCGGCACGCGGCGGCTGTACAAGCAACCGGAAATGCTGGCGCAGTGGGTGGATGCGTATGCGCGGTTGCTGCGGCCCAAGACCTTGCTTGCGCGCTACTACGTTGAGACGTTTGAGGGCTGGAAAGACTGGCCGCTCCATGAATACGCTGCCCAATGGGGGGGTGAGCCGGCGGGTGCCTTGCTCACCGAGTATTTGCGTCCGGGTGAACTGACGATCTATGCGGAAAAGATACCGGTGCTGCTGGCGGCGCAATACAAATTCCTGAAAGAGCCCAGGCCGGGCCACACCAATATCGTGGAAATTCGGAAACCGTTTTGGAATTTCCCTGGGGATCCTGATCACATCAACGTGGTGCCGCCGATACTGGTCTATGCGGATTTGCTCGCGACGGGCGACGGGCGTTGCATCGAAACAGCCAAGATGGTCCATGAACAATACATTGATCGACCTCTCAAGCAAGCCTGATCTCAAGCCGCTGGGGACAGTGGTAAAGGCCTTGCAGTCGGCCGCCGGCGCTCTGGGGATGAGATTTTTCCTGATGGGCGCGGCGGCGCGTGATTTGCTGCTGTTGCACACCTACGGCATCAAAACAATACGCGAAACCAAGGATGTTGATTTTGCGGTAATGGTGGAAACCTGGGACGCATTCAACAACCTGCGGCAGGCCCTGATCGCAAGCGGCGAGTTTTTCGCGCCGGCGGGGCCGGCGCTGCACAAACTGCGCCACACACCAACCAAATTGCCTCTGGATATCGTGCCATTCGGCGGCATCGAACGTGCCGACCGCACCATCGCCTGGCCGCCCACACAGGACGAAGTGTTTGATTGCTTCGGGGCAAAAGAGGCGCTTGAAGCAAGCGTGGAAGTGTTGCTTCCCGATGGCGTGAAAGTACTCACCGCATCGATCCCTGCATTGGTGCTATTGAAAATCACAGCGTGGAGTGATCGAAAGCTGACGCATCCGGGGCGGGATGCCCTTGATCTGGCTCTGTACATGCGTAATTACATGGAATGCGGAAATACCGATCGTGCGGCTACGGAACATCAGGATCTGTACGCGGTGGCCGATTACGATCACGAAGCTACCGGCTCCCGCTTGCTCGGTCGCGACATCGCCATGCTGTTGGAGCCGGAAGCAACAAATCGCATTCTGAAAATATTGTTACCGGAAGCAGATGCCGATGGAGCGCTATTGCTCGTTCAGCAGTCCGGCATGGAGCTCGGGCATGGCAGCAGGTTGGTTGGTGCGCTGTGCCAAGGCCTGGCAGACCGAACGGGGTAAGCAAACACCTGACACGGGGCAGGTCAACTGGGCCTCGCGGTGCAGACCACGCCCGGCATCGTGCGCACAGCGGGATCGGCCGGCAGTTTTTCCTGGCCCGGCGCCTATGGCACCAACTGGTGGGTGGCCGGAGAGGCGCTCTGGGAGCGGATTTGCGCGGTGATAATGGCCGGAAAGCGCACCCACCAACGGTTTCAGGCTGAGACCATTTTCAGAATTGCAATAACCCAGACCGACATCCGGCTGCGCCATGGCGCCGACTTCCTTGACGGGCCGTCCTCAATGGTTGTTAACCATATGTTTATACAGTTAACAAAAATGTGCTCTCCGCAGATCACAGCGGCAACGCCTGCGCGCTGCTGCACCATGTTCTATATTGCCTACGAGGCAACGCAATCCGTCCCGGCTGGTCATGCGCGAAAAGGAAGTTCGCGATGATGGCTCGACCTTTGAACTGGTGGTGTGGCAATTGGCGCATGCAGTGCCCGGCGCGCCGCACGAATTCAAATACCGGCGCTACTTCGGGCGCAACGGGCAGACGCTGGTGCGCTACGACAACGAGCGCGGCAAGGGCGATCACCGGCATGTGGGAGTAAGGGAATTGCCGTATCAGTTCAAGACTCTGGAAGCGTTGATCGAAGA
>JANOYK010000046.1:0-13727 GCA_031428855.1 Burkholderiales bacterium
CCATCATGCGCGGCCCGTGCGCGCAGTCATCAGCGCGCAACAATGCATCAGGTAACATGATTCGCTCAGGCTTGAACACAAGGAGACGACATCATGCAAAAGCCCTTCCTCATCCGGCTGCTTACCCGGCTGCTTACCCGGCTGCTTACACTCGGTCTCGCGGCAGCCTTCATCGCCGCCGCCCCGCTCGCGCAGGCCCAAGCGCAAACCTGCGCCAACCGCGGCGACCTCGACGCCCAATACTGTGACGACAACAAAGACCTGGTCGCCGAGCCGCCCAAAGACCCGGCCAAGTTCAAGAACCCGTCCACCCTCGTCTTCACCTACACCCCGGTCGAAGACCCCGCCGTTTACGAAAGCATCTTCAAGCCTTTCACCACGCATCTGGCGCAATGCACCGCCAAAAAAGTGGTGTTCTATCAGGTGCAGTCCAACGCCGCCGAGATCGAAGCGATGCGTTCGGGCCGTCTGCATGTTGGCGGCTTCTCCACCGGCCCCACCGCCTTCGCGGTCAACATCGCCGGTGCCGTGCCGTTCGCTGTCAAAGGCACCGCGCAAGAATTCCAGGGCTACCAGTTGTTCTTCATCGTCAAGAAAGACAGCCCGTATCAAAAGGTGAGCGACTTGAAGGGCAAGCGCGTCGCACATACCGCGCCCTCATCCAACTCCGGCCACATGGCCCCGATGGCGCTGTTCCCCAAAGAAGGCTTGACCCCGGAGAAGGACTACAAAATTTTGTTCTCCGGCAAGCACGACCAGTCGATCCTCGGTGTGCGCTCGGGCGACTACGACGCCGCGCCGGTCGCCTCCGACGTGTTCCACCGCATGGCGGTGCGTGGCCTGATCAAGGAGGACGACTTCCGCGTGATCTGGAAAAGCCCCAAGTTCCCCACCTCATCGTTCGCCTACGCGCATGATCTGGAGCCAAAGTTCCGCGATCAAATGTTGAAGTGCTTCTACGATTACCGCTTCCCGGCCGACATGCAAAAAGCGTTTGATGGTGCCGACCGCTTCGTGCCGGTGACGTATCTGAAAGACTGGGCCATCGTGCGCCAGGTGGCCGAGGCCGGTGGCGAGAAATTCAACCGCACCGCGTATGAAAAGGAAACCGCGCGCGAGGCGGCGGCGAAGAAAAAATAGTCCGGACACCGCCGGTGCCGGATTATTTCGGCGCATTCGAGTGCTCACTGGCGAGCCAGTGCCACACAATACGCCGGCCTGAGACTCGCACCCACCAACACTTTCGGAACAATACCGTGCGTAGAATGGCTATTCATGCGGTTCTTGGCGCGGTGTGCTTCGCGGTTTCCGTGCTGTGTGCAGCACCGGTACACGCGCAAGACGCCTGTAAACACCGCGGTGACCTCGACACGCAATACTGCGACGACAACCACGATCTCGTCGCCGACACGCCGATAGATCCGAAGCGCTGGAAAGACCCGGACCCGCTCTACTTCTCCAACTCGCCGCTCGACGACCCGGCCGAGTTTCAAAAGCTGATGCAGCCGTTCGCCGATTACCTTGGCAAATGCACCGGCAAAAAAGTGCGCTACTACGACGTGTTCTCCGCCGCCGCCGCGATCGAAGCGCTGCGCTCCGGGCGCATGCACATAGGCACCATGTCCACCGGCGACACCGCGTTTGCGGTCAATGTCGCGGGCGGCATTCCGTTCGCGATCAGAGGCTCCGAGCGTGGCAGCAAAGCCGAGATTCAGGGCTATCAGTTATGGATGATCGTCAAAGCCAACAGCCCCTACAAAACTCTGGCCGACTTGAAGGGCAAAAAAATCGCCCACACCACGCCCTCAAGCAACTCCGGCAACATGGCCCCGCGCGCGCTGTTCCCGGCAGATGGCCTCACACCGGATAAAGATTACAAGGTGCTTTACTCGGGCAAGCACGACAACTCGATTCTCGGCGTGGCCAGCGGCGATTACGACGCCGCACCGATTGCGCACGACATCCTGCTGCGCCTGGCCGAGCGCGGCGTGGTCAAGCGCGACGACTTCCGCATCCTCTGGCAATCACCGTTCTTCCCGCCCGGCGGCTTGTCGATGGCGCATGATCTCGCGCCCGCGCTGCAAACCAAAATCCGTGACTGCACCGCGCAATTCAAATACCCGCCGGAGATGGTCAAAGGTTTTCAGGGCGCAGACCGCTGGGTGCCGGTGACCTACAAAGAGCAATGGGAGATTGTGCGCAAGGTCGCGGCCGGGTCGGGCGAGAGCTTTAACCGCAAGGCGTTTGACAAGGAAAAACAGCGGGCCGAACAGGCCAACGCGGAGGCGGCGAAGGCGAAGAAGAAATAGATGGCGCAACGCCCACGCCAAACCGCTTCATGCCATCATGCAGTCGCCCTGCGCGCTTGATTGATTGGCGTCGCGCCAAAAGGAAACTGCAGGAACCCGCCACCAATGCTCTCCATCAAAAACCTCGTCAAGGAATACGTCACCGGCAAGCCGGTGCTGCGCGGCATTTCGCTTGACATTGCAGGGCGTGACATCACTGCCATCATCGGGCCGTCGGGCACCGGCAAATCGACCTTGATCCGCTGCATCAACCGCCTGGTCGAGCCGACCTCGGGCGCGATCGTGTTTGAGGGCCGTGACGTGGTGACGCTCTCGGGCAGCGAATTGCGCGCCGCGCGCAGCCGCATCGGCATGGTGTTTCAGGAATACAACCTGGTCGAGCGCCTCTCGGTGATGGAAAACCTGCTCACCGGCTGTCTCGGCAACACCTCGGCGTTCAAGGCCTTCCTGCGCAAGTTCAGCGCGGACGACATTGCGCGCGCGTGGGAGATGCTGGAGATCGTCGGTCTCACCGGCTTTGCCAACGCGCGCGCCGATTCGCTCTCGGGCGGGCAGCGCCAGCGCGTCGGCATTTCGCGCGCGGTGATGCAGCAGCCTGCGTTGTTGCTGGCGGACGAACCGACCTCGTCACTCGACCCCAAGACCTCGGTTGAGATCATGGAGCTGCTCGCACGCGTGGCACAGCAGAAAAACATCCCGGTCATCATCAACATGCACGATGTCGATCTGGCGCGCCGCTTTGCCAGCCGCATCATCGGCATGTCGGACGGGCATGTGGTGTACGACGGTGCGCCCGCCGGGCTGACCGATGACGTGCTTAAAACGATTTATGGCGGCCAGGGGTGGCTGCAATGAGCCGGCTGCATTGAATTGCACTGCGCCATGAGCGCTGTTATGACATCCATCGTCCCCGCCCACATCAAACCGTTCCAGGCCTCACCGCTGGCGCGCGCTGGCTGGCTGGTGTTAATCGTCTATCTGGCGTGGGCGATGTCGTCGCTTGACTTCAATTACGCGCGCTTCATCACCGGCTTGGACAACGGCGCGAAATTCATCAGCCGCATGTTCCCGCCCGATTTTGCGCGCTGGGAATTGCTGGTCAAGGGCCTGACCGAATCGTTGCAGATGGCCTTCATTGCGTCCTTCCTCGGTGTGCTGATCTCGCTGCCGCTCGGTCTGCTCGCGGCGCGCAATCTGATGCCCGCCGTGGTGAGCTGGCCGGTGCGCATCATCGTCATTGCCTGCCGCTCGTTTCATCCGGTGATCGTCGCCATCATTTGCGTCAAGGCGGTCGGTTTCGGCGCGCTCGCGGGCATCATCGCGCTCACCGTCGCCTCGGTCGGCTTCGTCGGTAAGCTGTTCACCGAGGCAATTGAAGAAATCTCGATGAAGCAAATCGAAGCGGTGCGCGCCACCGGTGCCTCGTTCATGAACGTCGTCATCTTCGGCGTGGTGCCGCAGGTGATGTTCCGCTTCATCGGCTTCTCGGCCTACGAGACCGACGCCAATCTGCGCAACTCGACCATGGTCGGCATCGTCGGTGCAGGCGGCATCGGCGGCACTTTGTTCGCCGCGTTTCAGCGCTTCGATTACGACTACGTGTTCGCGATTGTGCTGGCCATCATTGCGCTGATCATGGTGGGCGAGGTGTTGCAGTTGTGGGTCAAGAAAGTGTTCAAGCAATGAGTGCCGCTGTGCCGTCCCCGCACACCGGGCCAGGTGCGCCGCCGCCAACGCGTCCGCGCAGTGCGGACGAAGTGCGCGTCTGGCAGCGCTTCACCCTCGCCGAGCGCCTCGCGCGTTTCTCGATCTATTTCACCATCGTGTTCGCAGTAGCGTGGGCGGTACAGTCGGTCGAAATCATTGTCGAATTCATCTGGGACGCGCACGTGCAAATTGCCGACATGGGCCGGCGCATGTGGCCGATCGCCTGGGGCCACTACCCCAAGGGCGTGCATGAAGCGCTGATCGAAACCCTCAATATCGCGGCCGTCTCCACTCTGCTCGGCGTGCTGATGGCAGTGCCAGTCGGCTTTCTCGCCGCGCACAACGCCACGCCCTACCGGTTCGTCAACTACTGCGCCAAGTTCATCCTGGTCTCGACGCGCTCGGTCAACACGCTGCTGTGGGCGCTGTTTTTTGTGGCGGTGTTCGGGCCCGGCGCGCTGGCCGGTACGTTGGCGATTGCGTTTCACTCGATCGGCTTCATCGGCAAGCTGTTTTCCGAAGCGGTCGAAGACACGCACCGGGGTTCGATCGAAGCACTCACCGCCGCCGGCGCCTCCAAACTCGCGTTGATCCAGTACGGCTACTGGCCGCAGGTCAAGCCGACTTTCTGGGCGATCGCGCTGTTCCGCTGGGACATCAATGTGCGTGAATCCGCTGTGCTGGGCCTGGTTGGCGCCGGCGGCCTCGGCATGGCGCTCGATACCGCGATCAACCTGTTCCAGTGGGATCGGGTCGCGCTGATCCTCGCCGTCATCTTCGCGGTGGTGATCATCGCCGAGGTCGTTGTCACCGAGGTGCGCAAGCGCATTATTTAGAGCATGGGCGATATCTTCATTGGAATTTCCGCACCGGTTCCGCATACCGTCGTCGAGCCGCCAAGTACCCTGACGTTCAGTTGCACCCTCAGCGTAAAGATATCAGGCACCGGGATTGTGCAAAGCTGGAAGACGGAAGGCAACGACTGCTGAGCAGCCATGCCAGTAGCAAATGATCTGTCCGGTTTTAGGAGGGCGTATGGAAGCCCGCATCAGCCGAACTGCACTGCAGCTACTGCTCAAACTTCAGCTTGGTTTCGCGAACGAATTTTTCCCAGAATTCGTATTCCTTGCGCCAGAACTGGTCGAGTTCCTGCGGTGTGCTGCCGACCGTCTCGGCGCCGATGCCATTGATGCGCTGCTTGACGTCGGGGTCGGCGAGGGCCGCCAGAAAATCGCGATTGAGGCGTGCGATCACCGCTTCAGGCGTGCCCACCGGCGCAAAGATGCCGATCCAGCCGTAGGCTTCAAAGCCGGGGAAGCCGCTCTCGATCATGGTCGGCACATTGGGCAGGTCGGGCAGGCGCTTGGCCCCGGTGACGGCGAGCGCTTTCAATTTGCCGCTCGCAATGTGGCCCCTGAGCGAGGCATAGGACAGATAGCTGTAGGCCACTTCGCCGGAGATCATGGCGATGATCGATGGGCCGCCGCCCTTGTAGGGAATGTGCGCCACGTCAATACCGGCGAGGCGGTTGAGATTTTCCGATACCAGCCGGTTGGAACTGCCTGAGCCGACCGAGGCGTAATTAAAGGTGCCCGGCTGGCGCTTGGCGAGGGCGATGAATTCCTGCGCGTTATTGGCCGGCAGGCCAGCCCACGCGCCCATCACCAGCGGCAGGCGCACCAGCAATGTGACGGGGGCGAAGTCTTTCGCGGTGTCATACGGCAGGTTCTTGTTGATTACCGGGTTGATCGAGTGGTTGTCCCACGAAAGGAGCAGCGTGTAACCATCGGCGGGAGCCTTGGCGACAAAGTTGGTGGCGACCACGCCTGACCCGCTCGGCTTGTTGTCGACCACGACTGGTACGCCGAGCAGCGTCGAGAGTTTGGGCTGCAGGGTGCGCGCGACGATGTCGCTGCCCCCGCCGGGGGCGAACGGCACAACCAGCGTGACCGGCTTGGCGGGGAACGCGGCTTGCGCCAGCGCGGCCACCGGGCTTAGCAGCAGGATGCCGGCGACGAACCAGCCCTGCACGCAAAAAGTCAATTGGGTGGAACGTGGTGCGTGTGTCATGGTCTGCCTCCGTGAAACTGCACTATTGATCGAATCCGGCTGTCAGAGTTTGTGCTGCTGCCACCAGCATGAGTTTGGACGCGTATCCGAGCGATACCAGTTGATAGCCCTTGGCCCGCGCACTACGCGCCACCGCAGCGTTGCCCGCATGCATGCCTGCGGCGATGCCATGCTTGTTTGCGGCGGCGGCGACGAGGTCCATCGCGGCTTCCACGTTGGGATGGTTCGGCACCATCGAGGGCTTGGCGCCGTAGGAGACGCCGAGGTCGTTGGGGCCGAGATAAATCATGTCGAGGCCCGGTACGGCAGCGATCGCATCCAGGTTTTCGATGCCACGTGCGGTTTCGATCAGCGCAATGCGCAGGATCGTATTGGCATAAGCATCAAAGTAATCGGCGCCACCGTAGAGCGTGCCGCGCGTCGGTCCCCAGCTGCGCACGCCGCGCGGCGGGTAGTCGCAGGCGGCGACAAACCGCCGGCATGCGCCGGCGGTTTCCATGGTTGGACAGATCACGCCATAGGCGCCGGCATCGAGCACGAACGCGATTTCAGCCGGGTCGTTTTGCGTCACGCGCACCATCGGTGCGCCGCGTCCGAGAGACAGCGCCTGCAACATCGGCACCAGCGTGCCGCGGTCGATCAGGCTGTGTTGCAGGTCAATCGAGTAGGAGTCATAGTCGAGTTTGCCGATCATCTCGACCGTGACCGGCCAGCCGATGTCGATCCACAGGTTGGAAGCAGGCTTGCCCTGCGCCCAGCGCTCCCTGATCGGGTTGCCGCGCATCGGCGCCTAGGCTTCCATCGTCGCGAGCAGCTGTTCGCCTTCAACGCGGTCAACGGTTGGTGTGCCGCGAATCGTGGTGCGATAGAACTTGCGAAGCTGGTCGAGCGGATAGTCAAGCACGCCGCTGTGCCACAGGTTACGGTTCTCCCACATGATGGTGTCGGCGACCTGCCACTGCTGTTGCCACACAAAGCGTTCCTGGTCGCACCACTCGAACAGTTCATCGAGCAGGTCATCACTTTCCTTGCGTGGCATGCCGAGGATCGAGTGCACGTGATACGGATTGGCATAGACCGATTTCTCGCCGGTCTCGGGGTGGGTGCGAATCACCGGGTGCACCACACAGGGGTTGTCGCTGCCGGGCAGCATGATGCCTTGGTTGAGCCCGAGCCGTCCGCCCTGGCGATAGGCTGCGAGCTTGCCGTCAACGCGCTTCTTCAACGCGGCGGGCATCTCATCGCAGGCCATCACCATGTTGGCAAACTTGGTGTTGCCGCCGCGGTCGGGGATCGCCACCGCATGCAGCAGCGTGGCCTTAGCCGGCGTCCAGTCGTAGGCAAGATCGGAGTGCCAACCAACACCACGCTCGGCGCCGACCTTGTCGAAATTGCCCTTCTCGTCCTGATTGATCATCAGTACCACTTCGGGTACTTCGGGCAGGCGGTATTTTTTGGCAATGTGCGGCTGGATTTCGCCGAACTGACGGCTGATGTCGCACAGTTGCTGCGGTGTGAATGCGGGGCCGCGAAACCGCAACACCTTGCGCCGCAGGAAGGCGTCGTTGACTGCCTTCAACTGATCCGCATTGAGCGCCGTGCCGGCGATGATGCCGCGCACTTCGGCGCCAAGGGGACCATCGAGATCGCGGATTTGCACGCTCATGAATGACTCTCTTCGGGATGAAACGCGGAACAGTGGAAGCGTGCGCGGAACGAAAAGACCAATTTATCATAGCCCAACGGATGCGCGAGCCGACGCGCCTGGCGGTGGAAGTTTCACGCTGCGAACCATGATTCGTCTCTGCTGTCTGCTCTGCTCGTAATCAGTGGCAATAGATAGTTAGCCCCTGTTGTCAGTGGTTATCCCGCGGCACCCCAAACGTCGCATGAATCTTCTGGTATTTGACCGCCGGTTTCAACACCATACCGTGCGAGAGTTCATCAACGATGCCGCGTTGAATTTCCTGCCACGGCGTCTGGCTTTTGGGGAATTTGTAGCCGCCCTTGGCTTTCAACGCGGCGTGGCGTTTGGCGAGTTCTTCGGCGGAAATCAAAATATTCGCGCTGCGTTTTTTCAGATCGATGCGCACGCGGTCGCCGGTTTTCAAAATCGCGAGGCCGCCGCCGGTCGCCGCTTCTGGTGAGGCATTGAGGATCGAGGGTGACCCCGACGTGCCCGATTGGCGGCCATCGCCAATGCACGGCAGCGAGGTGATGCCCTTTTTGAGCAGATATGCGGGCGGACGCATGTTGACCACTTCGGCTGCGCCAGGGTAGCCGACTGGGCCGACGCCGCGAATGAACAACACCGTGTTGGCGTCGATTTTCTGTTTCGGATCGTCGATGCGGTGGTGGTAATCCTCCGGGCCGTCGAACACAATCGCGGTGCCTTCAAACGCCATCGGGTCTTTCGGGTTCGACAAATAGCGCTTGCGAAATTCCGGCGTGATGACGCTGGTCTTCATGATGGCCGAGTCGAACAGGTTGCCTTTCATGTTGAGGAAGCCGGCCTTCTTTTGCATCGGTTTGGCAAACGGGAAAATCACTTTGGGCTCGTTGGTGAATTTGCCTTTGCAGTTCTCGGAGAGGGTTTTGCCATTGGCGGTGAGGGCCGGTTTGATCTTGCCTTGCGCGATCAGCTCGGCCACCACGGCGGGCACGCCACCGGCACGGTAAAAATCTTCACCGAGATATTCCCCAGCCGGTTGCAGATTCACAATCAGCGGCAGGTCGTAGCCGTGCTTCTCCCAATCATCGTTGTTAAGCGCAACGCCGATGTGGCGCGCAATCGCGTTCACGTGGATCGGTGCGTTGGTCGAGCCGCCGATGGCCGAGTTCACCGCGATGGTGTTCTCAAACGCATTGCGCGTGAGGATGTCGGATGGCTTCAAGTTTTCCCACACCATCTCGACGATGCGTTTGCCGGTGAGGTAGGCCATCTCTTGCCGGTCGCGGTAGGGCGCGGGAATCGCTGCGCTGCCGGGCAGGGTCATGCCCATCGCTTCGGCCAGCGAGTTCATGGTTGAGGCCGTGCCCATGGTGTTGCAGTGGCCGGTGGAGGGCGCGGAGGAGGCAACCAGTTTGAGAAATTGCGGGTAGTCGATCTTGCCTGCGGCCATCAGCTCGCGCGCTTTCCAGACGATGGTGCCGGAGCCGGTGCGCTCGCCGTTGAACCAGCCGTTGAGCATCGGCCCGGAGTTCAGCGCAATCGCGGGGATGTCTACCGTGGCCGCCGCCATGATCTGCGCAGGCGTGGTTTTGTCGCAGCCGGTGGTGAGCACTACGCCGTCAATCGGGTAGCCGTAGAGCATCTCGACCAGGGACAGATATTGCAGGTTGCGGTCGAGCGCGGCGGTGGGGCGCTTGCAGGTCTCTTGTATCGGGTGGATCGGAAATTCAAGCACGATGCCGCCGGCGTCACGCACACCTTCGCGGATGCGCTCGGCGAGCACGATGTGATGACGGTTGCACGGGGAGATGTCGGAGCCGGTTTGGGCGATGCCGATGATGGGGCGGCCCGATTGCAACTCGTCGAATGACAGGCCGTAGTTCATGGTGCGCTCAAGGTAGAGCGCCGTCATGTCGGCGTTGGCCGGGTTGTCGAACCAGGCTTTGGAGCGCAGTTGCGAGGGCTTGATTTTTTTGCGGGCAGGGGCTTTGGTGGTGGCCATCGGTGTTGTCCTTGAAAAAATGCTGCGGCAAATGCTGCGCAGGGCGGGGGTTACTTTAGCAGTCCCTTTGAGCAACCTGCGTGCAACCCGTCCGCATGCACACTGCAACCCGCCCGCATGCACACTGCGTGCAGCCGGTGCGTGCAGCCCGCGCGGTGTACGGTAGCATGCGGCCATGTCCTCATTGCAACCTTTGCTGAACCCCGCACCCGCTTCTGCGGCGGCGCGCGCCTCCGCCCTCGCTCCCTTCCGCATCCGCAGCTTCCGCTTCCAATGGCCGGCCGATCTTTGCACCTCGTGGGCGTTCGAGATGGAGGTGCTGATCCTGGGCTGGTATGTGCTCATCGAGACCGGCTCGGTGCAGTTGCTGGTGCTGTTCGGGGCGCTGCAATATGTGGGCGCACTGCTCTCGCCGGTGTTCGGTGTGGCGGGCGACCGCATTGGCTACCGCCGCCTGCTCTATTGGAGCCGCGCGCTGTATGCCCTGCAGGCGGCGCTGATCGGCTTGCTCGCGGCGCTGCATCTGCTCACCCCCGCCTATGTGCTGATGATCACGGCGGTGGCAGGCCTGATCCGGCCCTCTGACCTGATGCTGCGCAACTCGCTGATTGCGCAAACCATGCCACCGGCGCAACTGCTCGGCGCGCTCGGCTTGTCGCGCAGCACCTCGGATTCGGCGCGCATCGCCGGCGCGCTCGCCGGTGCCGGCGCAGTGGCCGCGTTTGGCATGGTGTCTGCCTATGTGGTGGTGACGCTGTTTTATCTCACCAGTTTCGCGCTCTCGCTCGGCGTGGCGGGGCGGGTGGCGCAGGCTGCGTCTGCTGCGCCGGCCACAGCGGCCACAGTGACCACAGCATCCACACCAGGTGCGCCGCCCGATGCTGCGCGCAACGCCGGGCCGCTTGCCGCTTCGGGCGCAGTGCCGTCTGCCCAGACGCCAGCCCCGGCGCTGGTCACCGCATGGCGCGATTTGCGCTCTGCCTTTCATTATGTCTGGCACACCCCACCGCTGCTCGGCGCGCTCACGCTGGCCTTCCTGGTCAATCTGCTGGCGTTTCCGTTTTTCAACGGCCTGCTGCCCTATGTGGCCAAAAATATTTATGGCATCGGCCCGGCTGGTCTGGGCACGTTGGTGGCGAGTTTTGCGACTGGCGGCCTGTTGGGTTCGATCCTGCTCGGCACCAACCGCCTGCCGGTGCGCGCCGCGCGCACAGCGCTGATCGCGGGCGCGGTCTGGTTCATCGCCATTTTTTGTTTTTCCCAAGTCACGCATCTGGCCACCGGCCTCGTGCTGCTGTTGTGCGCCGGTGTCGCGCAAAACTTTTGCCTCACGCCGATCGCGGCGGTCATGCTGCGTGAGTCGGTGCCAGCCTACCGCGGCCGCGTGATGGGCATGCGCATCCTCGCCATCTGGGGTCTGCCGGCCGGGCTGCTGCTGTCGGGGCCACTGATCGAGCGCGTCGGCTTTGCTGCCACCGGGGCACTCTATTCAATCATCGGTATTGCCTGCACTGCCGCAATTGCCCTGCGCTGGCGCGCGCATCTGTGGCGCGCAGATGCGCCGGGCAATGCGCGCAGCTGAGGCGTGATGCCAGCGCGCCAGGCAAGCCTGCGCACCCTGGGCAAGCCTGATGCACCCCGGCGCAGCAGGGCAGCACCAACCGCATCACCGTTACCACACGTACACCGGCACAACGCTCACACCCACACCCGCATCAGGAGCCGCACACCATGCTTCCCACCCTCAGCGTCCAACATGCCTGGCTTATTTTGGTTTGCGCAATCCTGTTCGAAGTCGGCGGGACTACCAGCATGCGCCTGTCCGATGGCTTCACGCGCCTCACGCCCTCGATCCTGATCTTCGTGTTCTACGCAGTCTCGTTCGCGCTCAACACCATGGTGATCCGCACGCTCGGGCTGTCGGTGACGTACGCGGTGTGGTCAGGCGTCGGCACGGTGCTCACGTCGATGATCGGCTATCTCTATTTCAAGGAGCCGGTCACCGCGATCAAGATCGGCAGCGCACTGTTGATCGTGCTCGGTGTGGTGGGCCTCAACCTGTCGTCGCGCAGCAGTTGAACTGGAAACTGGCATCGCCCGGAGAGCCGCTCCCACCGCCACGCTGATCGGCGTGATCTGCCAAGAACCGCTGCCAGAGCGGTTCTTGGGACTACTGCTTGTCCAATCTGAACTTGGCGAACGATCCCGGCGCGTCTTCGAGCACCTTCAACTTGCCGCCGCCCGTCCGGGGTACGCGGCGGGCCGCTACTGTTTATCGAGCCGAAACTTGGCAAATGACCCTGGCGCATCTTCCAACACCTTCAACTTGCCGCCGCGCAGGGCATTACCAGGAATCCGCGCAGGCACGGTCTTGCCTTTGTTGTGCGACTTGATCCACCCATCCCAATCGTTCCACCACGAGCCGTCGTGTTTGGTGGCGGCGGCGAGCCAGGCTTGCGCATCGTCCACCAATTTGGCACTGGTCCAGTAGCCATACTTGTTCGCGGCAGGCGGGTTGACGATACCGGCGATATGGCCTGAGCCGCCCAGCACAAACTTGCCCTTCAACAATTTCGCGCCGGTGTAGGTGGTGGCCCACGGCGCGATGTGGTCTTCAACCGTCGAGACGAAATAGGTGGGCGTTTTCACTTTCGACAAATCAATCGCCGTGCCATTGAGCGTAATTCCGCCCGGCTCGACCAATTTGTTCTTGATGTACATCTCGCGCAAGTAGAACAAGTGCATCGCCATCGGCATGCGCGTCGCATCCGAGTTCCAGTAGAGCAGGTCGAACGGGAACGGATCCTTGCCGAGCAGATAGTTGTGCACGTAGAACGACCACACCAGATCATTCGCGCGCAGCATGTTGAAGGTGCCGGCCATCTCCGCGCCTTCCATGTAGCCGCCGCGCGCCTTCATGCGCTGTTCGAGCGCATCGACTTGCGCCTCGTCCGCATACACACCCAGGTCGCCCGGCTGCGCGAAGTCGATCAGGCTGGTGAAGAAGGTGGCGCTGTTGATGTGCGGCTGGCTCGCTGCCGCTTTTTTCGCCACCGTCTTTTTCGCCGCAAAATGCCCGAGCGTACACGCGAGCAGCGTGCCCCCTAAGCAATAGCCAATCGCGTTGATCTCTTTCTCACCTGTGCATGTGGCAATCGCCGCCATCGCCGCCAGCGGGCCTTCGCGCAAATAATCGTCAAAGGTTTTGCTGCCAAGCTTGGCATCCGGGTTGATCCACGAAATCACAAACACCGTGTGGCCCTGATCGACCGCCCATTTGATGAACGAATTCTTCGGCTGCAAATCGAGGATGTAATACTTGTTGATCCACGGCGGAATGATGAGCAGCGGGCGCTGCATCACGGTCTTGGTCGAGGGCTGGTATTGCAGCAGTTGCATCAACGCGTTCTGAAACACCACCTTGCCCGGCGTGGACGCCACGTTCTTGCCCATCTCGAAGGCATTGGTGTCGGTCATCGCGATACGCAGGCCGCCCTTGCCCTTCTCGATGTCGCGCAGCATGTTCTGCAAACCCTTGACCAGGTTCTCGCCGCCGCTGTCAGCCGTGGCTTTGAGCACCTGCGGGTTGGTCAGCGCAAAGTTGGAGGGTGCAGCCGCATCGACGATCTGGCGTGTGTAGTACAGCGCCTTGGCGCGCGTCTGCGGCGAAATGCCATCGACCTTGGCCACCGCATTCTTCATGTGCTCGGCGGTCAACACATACGAGCGCGACAAAAAATCGAACCACGGGTTGGCGTGCCACGCCTCGTCAGCAAAGCGCCGGTCTTTGAGCGGTTCGGGTTTCGCGCCCTGGCCTGACACCGATCCGATGTATTGCTGCCAAAGCTGGCCGAAGTCAGCCGCGTATTTGGCTTGCGCCTCCATCATCAGCGACGGGTCAGCCATCATCTTCTGCACCACTTCGCCAAAGGCTTTTTGCACGCCGAATTCATCGCTCGCCTGCGAC
>JANOYK010000047.1:0-1641 GCA_031428855.1 Burkholderiales bacterium
ATGGCCTGGCGCGCGGCACCGGCTGGGCCGCGTTGCTTGACGCCCGCTTGAAGCAACAGCGCCTCCCTTACAGCGTGGTCAACGCGAGCATCAGCGGCGAGACCACCAGCGGCGGCGCGGCCCGGATTGATCTGGTGCTCAAGCAGCACCAGCCCGCCGTCATCATCATCGAGCTCGGCGGCAACGACGGCCTGCGCGGTCTTGCGCTCGATGCCACCCGCGCCAATCTCACGCGCATGATCGAAGCCTCCCGCAAAGCCGGGGCCAAGGTGCTGCTGGCCGGCATGCAACTGCCGCCCAACTATGGCCGTGCCTATGGCGAGCAATTCCAGCGCCTCTACAGCGAGCTGGCACAACGCCACAAATCAGCCCTGGTGCCGTTGTTTCTCGACGGCGTGGCCGAGCGGCGCGAATTGTTTCAAGCCGATGGCATCCATCCAACCGCCGCCGCGCAGCCGCGTTTGCTCGACAACACCTGGAGCGTGCTGGCCCCGCTGCTGAGCAAGCCGAAGCCGGACGCGGCCAGCAACGGAAAGCGCAAATGATCTTCAGTGACAAAGCCGCGATTGCCGAGCTTGGCGAGTTTGACGACATCATCGACGTGCGCTCCCCGGCGGAGTTTGCCGAAGACCATGTGCCGGGCGCGCTGTCGGCACCGGTGCTGAGTGACGATGAGCGCGTGCGCATCGGCACGCTGCACAAACAAACCTCGGCGTTCGATGCCAAAAAAGCCGGTGCCGCGCTGGTGGCGCGAAATATCGCGAAGCATCTGGACAGCACCTTTTCAGACCGCCCCAAGTCATGGCGGCCCCTGATTTATTGCTGGCGCGGCGGCCAGCGCTCCGGTGCCATGACCGAAGTGTTCAAGCGTATCGGCTGGCGCGCCTCACAGCTGGACGGCGGCTACAAGACCTACCGGCGCTCGGTGATTGACCGCCTCGATGCGGTGCCGGCGCGCTTTGCGTTCCGCATCGTGTGCGGCGTGACCGGCAGCGGCAAGAGCCGCTTGCTGCGCGCGCTCAACGCCGAAGGCGCGCAAGTGCTCGACCTCGAAGAACTGGCGCAGCACCGCGGTTCGGTGCTGGGCAATCTGCCGGGCGCGCCGCAGCCGTCCCAAAAAATGTTCGAGAGCCGGGTGCTCGATACGCTTGGCCGGTTTGATGCCGCACAGCCGGTGTTCGTCGAAGCGGAGAGCAAAAAAGTGGGCGACCTGCGCGTGCCGGACGTGTTGATGGAGGCGATGCGCGCCAGCCCTTGTGTGCGTGTCGAGATGGACATGCCGCTGAGGGTGGAACTGCTCAAGGATGAATACGCCCACTTTTTGCAAGACCCGGCGCTGCTCGGGGTGCAGCTCGACTGCCTGACCACGCTGCACGGGCGCGAGCGCATCGGTGACTGGAAAACACTGGCGAGCCAAGGCGCGTGGGACGAGCTGGTGCTGCGCCTGCTGCGTGAACACTACGACCCGGCCTATCTGCGCGGCATGGGGCGCAACTACACCGGCTTCGGCGCCGCGCCAGCACTGCCGGTCCACGCGATTGATGCCCACGGCATGCGCAACGCTGCACATCGTGCGATTGCACTGGGCGCGCAAGCGGCAGGCGTGCGGCCTGCTGCGCGTGCAGCCGCAGACGCGTGAAC
>JANOYK010000048.1:0-2188 GCA_031428855.1 Burkholderiales bacterium
GATCGGCGTGGCGCGGCGTGAACAGGTGCCGGCCTATCCGGATTTGGCGATTCGCGAGGTCATCGCCAATGCGCTTATCCATCAGGATTTCTTTATTTCGGGTACCGGCGTGATGGTCGAACTTTTTGCAGGCCGGGTCGAGGTGACGAATCCTGGCACACCATTGATGGATATTCAGCGCTTTGTCGATACGCCGCCGCGTTCGCGCAATGAGGGACTGGCGTCGTTGATGCGGCGCATTGGCATATGCGAAGAACGTGGCAGTGGCTGGGACAAGATCGTTTCCCAAAGCGAGCTGCATCAATTGCCTGCGCCTTTGGTGGAACAAACCGGCGAACACACGCGCGTGACCTTGTTTGCGCAGCGGCCACTTGGTCAGATGGACAAGTCAGACCGCATTCGTGCGGTTTACTTGCACGCTTGCCTGCGTTATGTGACCCATGAGCCTATGACAAACGCATCTGTCCGGGAGCGGTTTGGCATTGACGACAAGAACCGCGCACTTGCCTCACGGCTGATTCGGGAAGCGGTGACCGAGGGAAGCGTGGTGCCGTATGACCCCGGGACGGCACCCAAGTGGATGCGCTATGTCCCGTTTTGGACGAAGCCAACAGGGTCTGCGCTTACTTGATGCTTACTTGATGGTTACTTGATGGTTACTTGATAAAACCGACCTAAAAAGGCGTTGCAAAACAAAAAAAAACTAAAAATCAACGGCTTACAAATTTATTTTTACTTGCTTGTAACTTGATGGAAACGACCGATACATCGGAAAAAGGCCTCGAAACGCTGATCATGCGCCACATGACCGGCATGGATGGCTTGTCCGTTCCCGCCAATCAGGTGGCCTTTGCGCCGCCGCCGTTTGGCTGCACCGGCTACTACGCGGGCAGTGCGAAGGACTATGACCGTGCCCATGCGCTTGACGTGCCGCAGCTTTTTACTTTTCTTGGCGCGACGCAACCTGAGGTGTTCAAGAAGCTGGCGATGGCGAATGCGAGTGACGCCAAGGACATCAACCGGTTGAAGTTTCTGGCGCGGCTGTCGAGCGAGATTGGCAAGCGCGGCGTGATCGATGTGTTGCGCAAGGGGATTGAGCACCATCCTGCCGGGCATTTCGATCTTTTTTATGGCACGCCGTCGGCGGGCAATGTGAAGGCGGTGCTGCGGCATGCGCAGAATCGTTTTTCGATTTCGCGGCAGTTGGCTTACAGCACTGACGAGACGCGGCGGGCGCTGGATTTGTGCCTGTTCATCAATGGCTTGCCGATTGCGACTTTTGAGTTGAAGAACAGACTGACCAAGCAGACTGTGGCGGAAGCGGTGGAGCAGTACCGGCGCGATCGAGATCCGCGCGAGATGCTGTTTGGGTTCGGGCGCTGTGTGGTGCATTTCGCGGTGGACGATGGCGAGGTGCGCATGTGTACTGGGTTGAAGGGCAGGGGGTCGTGGTTTTTGCCGTTCAACAAGGGGTACAACGATGGTGCGGGCAATCCGCCCAACCCGGGTGGGTTGAAGACGGATTACCTCTGGAAAGAGGTGCTGACTCCGGCGGGCTTGACCGATATTCTTGAGAACTACGCGCAGATTGTTGAGACGAAGAACCAGAAGACGGGGCGCAAGAAGCGCTCGCAGGTGTTTCCGCGTTATCACCAGCTTGGTGTGGTGCACAAGGCGCTGGCGCATGTGCGCGAGCATGGCGCGGGCACGCGCTACCTGATTCAGCATTCGGCCGGCAGCGGCAAGTCGAATTCGATTGCCTGGCTTTCACACCAGTTGATCGGAGTAAAGCGCGGCGTCAAGCACGAGGCGAAGGAGGTGTTTGATTCGGTGATCGTGGTGACCGACCGGCGCATTCTCGACGACCAAATTCAGAAGACCATCAAGCAGTTCATGCAGGTGGGCGCGACGGTGGGCCACGCCGAGCACTCGGGCGACTTGCGCAAGTTCATCGAGCAGGGTAAGAAGATCATCGTCACGACGGTGCAGAAGTTCCCGTTCATCCTGGACGAGATCGGCGCAGTGGGGGACAAGAGTTTCGCCATCATCATCGACGAGGCGCATTCGAGCCAGGGCGGCAAGACTTCGGCGGCGATGAGCAAGGCGTTGGGAGACGAGACCGAGGAGCCGGACGCTGAAGACACCGTGAACGAGGCATTGGAGCAGCGCATGGCGGCGCGCAAGATGC
>JANOYK010000049.1:0-5564 GCA_031428855.1 Burkholderiales bacterium
TCGCGCATCGTGTTCCGCCATCTGCTGCCCAACTGCATGCCGCCGCTGATCGTGATTGCCACAGTGCAAATGGCCTCGGCCATCACGCTTGAAGCGACGCTATCGTTTCTCGGCCTCGGTCTGCCAATCACCGAACCCTCGCTCGGCCTCCTGATCGCCAATGGCTTCAACTACCTGCTCTCGGGCAAATACTGGATCAGCCTGTACCCTGGCATCGCACTGCTGCTGATGATTGTGTCGATCAATCTGGTGGCCGATCAATTGCGTGACGCGTTGAATCCGCGTCTGCAAAAGTGAGGGATGCGGTGAGTGACGGGGCGGGTGATGCGGCGAGCGCGGTGCTGAGCGCGGCGGCGAACGTTGCCGCACGTGATGACGTGCATGCGCCGGTGTTGCAGGTCGAGCAGCTGGAAACGCATTTTTCCTCCCGTGCCGGTCTGGTCAAAGCGGTCAACCGCGTGTCATTCTCGATTGGGCGCGGCAAGATCATGGGCCTGGTGGGCGAATCCGGTTCCGGCAAATCGATGACCGGTTACTCGATCATGGGGCTGATTGATCCACCGGGACGCGTGGTGGGCGGCAGCATCCGCTTGAACGGCCAGGAGTTGCGCGGCTTGGGCGGCGAGGCGATGCGCGCCCTGCGCGGCAACCGCATCGCGATGATTTTTCAAGACCCGATGATGACGCTCAACCCGGTGCTGCGTATCGACACCCAGATGATCGAGGCGATCCAGGCGCATGAAAATGTGAGCCGCGCCGCCGCGCTCGAACGCTGCCGCGCCGCGCTGGCGCAGGTCGGCATCCCGTCGCCGGATCAGCGCCTCAAGTCCTATCCACACCAATTCTCCGGCGGCATGCGCCAGCGCGTCGCCATCGCCACCGCGCTGCTGCTCAAGCCCGATGTCATCATCGCCGACGAGCCGACCACCGCGCTCGATGTGACGATCCAGGGGCAAATCCTGGCTGAAATGCAAACGCTGTGCCGCGAATCGGGCACCGCATTGATCTGGATTACGCACGATCTGTCGGTCATCGCCGGCCTCGCCGACGAGGTGTGCGTGATGTACGCCGGGCGCATCGTCGAGCGTGGCACGGTGGATGATGTGCTCGACCGCACCGCGCATCCTTATACCCAGGGCTTGCTCGATTCGGTGCCGTCAAGCGGCCTGCACCGCCCGCGCGGCACGCGCTTGCGCCAGATTCCCGGCATGACACCCTCGCTAACCAACCTCGCGCCGGGCTGCCCGTTTCGCGCGCGCTGCGCGTTCGCAGATGCTCAATGCGGCCAACACCCGCTGCTGGAGACAGTTTCAGGGGTGCATCGCCAAGAGCCGCTCCAGCAGCCACTCTCCGGCCAATCTCTCCCCAACCAGCTGGCATTGGGTGCTCTCCCGTCCGGTCAATTTTCCGGCCAGCCGTTGCTCGCATCTCCCGCCGCGCACGAGGTCAGTTGCTTCCATCCACTCACCGCCAAGGTCAGCCCATGACTGCCTTGATGGAGCTGCGGCTCGCGTCCAAGCATTTCGTCAAGCGCCTCGACACCGCTGCCAAAATCGGCAATCTGTTTGGTGCCGGTCTGCGCGATGAAGTGGTGCATGCGGTGGATCAGGTAGACCTCGCGATTGCACCGGGCGAGGTGGTCGGCCTGGCCGGCGAATCGGGCTGTGGCAAATCCACCCTCGGGCGCATGGCGGTGGGGCTGCATCCGCTCACCAGCGGCGTGCGGCTCTACAAAGGGCGCGATGTGACCTCGCTGTCGCCCGCCCAAGCGCGCGCCGCCCAGCTCGCCACCCAGATGATTTTTCAAGACCCGTACGCGTCGCTCAACCCGCGCATGCGTGTGGCCGACATCATCGGCGAGGCACCGGTCGTGCATGGCCTGGTGGCGGCACGCGAGCAGACGGCGTACGTTGCCGAACTGCTGCAAAAAGTCGGCCTCGATGGCGCGTTTGCGCGGCGCTACCCGCACCAATTTTCCGGCGGCCAGCGCGCGCGCATCGGCATCGCGCGCGCTCTCGCGGTCAGGCCTGGCTTCATCGTTTGCGACGAAGCTGTCGCCGCGCTCGATGTCTCGATCCAGGCGCAGGTGCTCAACCTGTTCATGGATCTGCGCGAGGAGTTTCATCTCACCTACCTGTTCATCAGCCACGACCTGGGCGTGGTGCGCCACCTGTCGGACCGCGTCGTCATCATGTATCTGGGCCGGGTAGTCGAGAGTGCGCCGACCGATGACATTTACGCCGCGCCGAACCACCCTTACACCCAGGCGCTGCTGTCCGAGGTGCCTGACCTTGCCAAACGCCGCCGCACTTACATTCCGGTGCGCGGTGAAATTCCGTCGCCGCTCAACCCGCCCGGCGGCTGCCACTTTCACCCGCGCTGCCCCCAGGCCGGTGCGCGCTGTGCGGCCGAACAGCCCGCACTCAAACAAATCGCCCACGGTAGACTATCGGCCTGCCATCTCAACGATGGCGGCACCGCTTGATCCGCCCCTGCCCGCCTTCTCGCACGCCCTCGCACGCCCTCGCACGCCCTCGCATTGGCACCCGCATTTGCATCCGCTTAAGGAGTCATCATGAAAGTCACCGACATGCCCGCCGGCAATCTGCCCTCCCACAGCACCGTTACACCCGAATCAATGGCGATGATCGAGCGCCTGATCTCGTTCGACACCACCAGCCGCGACTCCAACCTCGGCCTGATCGAGCATGTGCGCGACTGGTTGAAACCTTTTGGCGTTGATTCAACTCTGGTCTACGACGCAGACAAAAAGAAGGCCAACCTGTTCGCCACCGTGTGGGGGAAACATGGCCCGCAGTCCGGTAAATCCGCGCGCCCCGGCATCGTCCTGTCCGGCCACACTGATGTGGTGCCGGTCGATGGCCAGGCGTGGGACACCGATCCGTTCCAGGCCACCATCAAGGATGGCCGCCTGTTCGCGCGCGGCGCGTGTGACATGAAAGGTTATCTCGGCGTCGCACTGGCGATGACGCCGCGCTTCGCCGCAGCCGGTCTCAAGGCGCCAATCCATTTCGCGCTCTCGTATGACGAAGAAGTTGGCTGCATTGGCGTGCGCGGTCTGATCGAGCTGCTGACCCAGCAAGGCTTCAAGGCGGCCGGCGTCATCGTCGGTGAACCGACCTCGATGCAGGTCATCACGGCACACAAGGGCAAGCGCTCCTACCGCTGCACCGTGCATGGCAAAGAAGCACACAGCGCCCTTACCCCGCAAGGCGTCAACGCGATTGAATACGCGGCACAGGTCATCACGTACATCCGCCACATGGCTGACCGCATGGGTCAGCTTGAAACGCGCGACAACGGCTTCGATGTGCCCTTCACCACGCTGCAAACCGGCACCATCAAAGGCGGCACGGCAGGCAACATTGTCCCGGCCCAATGCGTGTTTGACTGGGAGTTCCGCTACCTGCCCGGTGCCGACCCGGACGCGATTGAAAACGAAGTGCGCAGCTACGCCGCCTCGCTGTTGCCCGCCATGAAAAAAGTCTCGGCCCAAAGCGGCATCGACATCAGTTTGTCGTCCGACGCGCCCGGCTCGCTCACGCCAGATACTCATGCGCTGACCCAACTGGCCATCGCCCTGGCACGCAACGACCGCACCGCCAAAGTCGCCTACGCCACCGAGGCCGGCCTGTTCGAGAAGGCCGGCCTGCCCTCCATCATCTGCGGCCCCGGTTCGATTGAGCAGGCACACAGACCGAATGAGTATTGCGACCTGTCGCAACTGGCCCAGTGCGAAGCCTTCATGGACCGCCTGCTTGACAACATGTGTCAATAACATTCCAAACAGGCCCTCGCACGCTGGCCTGCCGGCGCACGCCAGATATCGAAGCGCCCCCCCAACTCCACCAACCGTCCGTTCCGGAGCCACCAATGCTGTTCCCCACCACCCTCGTCGGCAGCTACCCGCAACCTGAATGGCTGATTGACCGCCAAAAACTTGCAGGCCGCTTCCCGCCGCGCACCCGCGCCAAAGAACTCTGGCGCATTCCCGCCCAGTACCTCGAAGAAGCGCAAAACGACGCCACGCTGATCGCCATCCGCGCGCAGGAGCAAGCCGGCATCGACATCATCACCGACGGCGAAATCCGCCGCGAGAGTTATTCCAACCGCTTCGCCACCGCGCTGTCGGGCGTCGACATCGACAACCCCGGCACCGCGCTCGACCGCAGCGGCCACCCCAACCCGGTGCCGCGCGTGGTTGGCCCGGTCAAGCGCATGCGCCCGGTCGAGGTCGATGACCTCAAGTTCCTCAAAGCGCACACCACGCGCAAAGTCAAGATCACCGTGCCCGGCCCGTTCACCATGAGCGAGCAGGCACAAAACGACTATTACAAGACGGCGGAAGAAGCCTCACTCGCCTACGCGCAGGCTGTTAACGAAGAAATCCGTGACCTGTTCGCCGCCGGCGCCGATGTGGTGCAGATCGATGAGCCTTACATGCAGGCCCGCCCCGAACGCGCGCGTCAATACGGCTTAAAAGCCCTCAACAAAGCGCTCGAAGGCATCACCGGCGAAACCGCAGTCCACATCTGCTTCGGCTACGCAGCAGTGATTCACGCGCGCCCCAGCGGCTACTCGTTCCTGCCCGAAATGCACGGCTGCTCGTGCAAACAAATTTCGCTGGAGACCGCTCAGTCCAATCTCGACTGCTCGGTCTTCACCCAGCTAGACAACAAAAAAATTATGATCGGCTGCATCGACTTGTCTGACATGGCCATCGAAACCCCGCAGACCGTGGTGGACCGCATCAAGCGCGCCCTGCCCTACGTCAAAAAAGAAAACGTTATCCTGGCGCCCGACTGCGGCATGAAATATTTGCCGCGTGATGTCGCTGACGGCAAGCTGCGCGCAATGGTGGAGGGGGCGAAGCTGCTGCGGCTGGAGTTCGCGTGACATGACGTATTGATTTCAATACCAGCATGAAACCCTTGTCCCACAAGGCTTTCATGGAGTACGGTTCGGAGAAGCGTATCGATTGGACTTCTCCGGGCGGCACCTGGACCGCTCTACCCGGATGCCGCCACTCACCGCACCGCTCACCGCACCGCTCACCATAAGGGCGGCTACTTGCGCGCGCTCATCGGCGGCACATCGCGCGTCTGGCTGCCGATGAACAACTGGCGTGGCCGGCCAATTTTTTGCTCGGGGTCGGAGATCATTTCATTCCACTGTGCGATCCAGCCGACCGTGCGTGCGTGGGCGAAGTTGCCGGTGAACAGCGAGGTCGGGATGCCGATGGCGCGCTGCACGATACCGGAATAAAAATCCACGTTGGGGTAGAGCTTCCGGCTGACGAAATACTAGTCTTCGAGTGCAACCTTCTCCAACGCCATCGCCAGCTTGAACAGCGGGTCGTCGTGCAGACCGAGCGCGTTCAACACTTCGTGGGTGGTTTCGCGCATCAGCTTGGCGCGCGGGTCGTAGTTCTTATAGACGCGATGGCCAAAGCCCATCAAGCGCACGCCCGAGTTCTTGTCCTTCACCTGCTTCATGAACTCTCCGACTTTGCCAACGCCGCCCATCTTCTGGATGTCTTCAAG
>JANOYK010000050.1:0-1587 GCA_031428855.1 Burkholderiales bacterium
CTGCAGCATGGCGATCTCCCGGTACAGTGACGTGGCAGCGGAGTTGCAGGGAAGCTTCGCACGGTGTCCGTACGATGTGCGGATTGTGCGGACTGTGTGGACTGTGCGCGCGCGAGTTCATGTTGTCGATTATGCTTTTTGTGGCAGTGCCGGATGCCATAGTGTACGCAAGCGGCGGCTGAGCGGATGCGCTACCGTGTGCGGCGCGCTTCGGCCAGCGCGGCGATGTGCGCATCATTTTTAAGAGCGAGAAATACCCGCTCCGCCATTTTCCGGCTGCCGGCATCGGTGAAATGCACCGTGTCAACGAAATGCACGGCATCGCCGGGGATGGCATTTTCGCCGTCAATCAGCAGCGCGCCTTCTGCGGCGGCCACCTCGCGGATGATGCCGTTGTAGCGGGCGAACCCATGCAGCAGGCCTTCGGTGCTCATGAACGGCGAGTAGACAAAGGCCGATACCGCCGCCTGGTTCTGCTGCGCCGGCGTTTGCTCCGCACGCAAGCGGCTGGAGAAGGTGGCGACGGCCACGCGCGTGGCAACACCGTTCGACTCTTTCACCAGCGCCGTCATTTCGGCCTGAAATTGTGCGCCGATGCGTGCCGGGTCAATCACCAGCTTGCGTTGGCCTGGACTGGCGGCCTGTCCGCCGTTGTCTGCCTGCGCCTTGCGCACCCGGAGATTCTTGACCACCAGTTCCCACAAAAGCGAATGGCGTTCCAGCCAGCTTAGCTGTCCGCTCCCGGCGGCATCGTCCAACCCCTGGGCAATCGCCATCTCACGCGTTTCGCGCGACAGGTTGTTGGTGGCGTGGTAGATCACGATGATGTCGGGCCGGTGCGCCGCCACGCGGTGCTTGAGATTGGTCAGTGACGAGCTGGCGAAATAGCCCGGCACACCGCCGTTGACATAATCAAAGCTCACCGCAGGATAAGCCGCGCGCAATTGCTCGGCCACCAGATGCGGCCACGCGGCAGCATCGCTGCTGACCTCGGCGCAAAACGTGGTCGATGCGCCGAGGAAGGCAATGCGCACCCGGCCGGGCGGTTTGGGCGTGTCGATTTCGGGGCCGCGGAAACCGCTGGAATTGATGCTGACCGGGCCAAGCCGCAGATTCGGGTTAAGCCCACGCAATTGCAGGCGCGCATCGTCGCGGTACAGCGCGGTTTGGCTCACGGCGTAGCCGGCGCGCAGATACTGGCGCAGGCGCACAAAACCCTCGGCAGCCGCTGCCAGAAAGGCAAGGCACAGCAGCGTGACCAGCCCGAGCGCGGCCCACTTGATTGCGCTCGATGATGCGGTGGCGGACGGATGTGCAGGGTCAGTCAAGCTCGAACGCTCCTTCGTAGCGCTGCTTTAACGCCGGGTCCTGGTCCTCCTTGCGCAAAAAGCAATTGCCTACCGCCAGGGTTTCGATCTCGGTGCCCATGAAACAGCGGAACGCATCATCGGGGGTGCAGACAATCGGCTCGCCGCGCACGTTGAAGCTGGTGTTGACCACCACCGGGCAGCCGGTGAGGGTTTTGAAGCGGGCAATCAGCGCGTGATAACGCGGATTGGTGTCACGATGCACGGTCTGGATCCGCGC
>JANOYK010000051.1:0-4652 GCA_031428855.1 Burkholderiales bacterium
CGAACCTGCAAGCAGGCTTCCGGCAGTTACAAAAACAATTGCGGCCCAGAAAGGCAGCAATCCATATCCAATCAAGAAAGCTGACTTTCGCATCCGTACTCCTGAGTCAATTGGAAATTCGAGACTAAAACCAGTCGGCTATGGCAAAAAGCACGCGGATAGCACGTTGCATTCTGGCTTACCGAATAATCGCCGCAGCCCGCAACTCATCCAATATCCGCGCCGCATCCCCATTCATCACACGCTCCACATCCTCGCGGTACTTGAGCAACACGCCGAGGGTGTCTTGCACTGCGTCCGGTTCGAGCGAGAGCACGTTGAGGGCGGTGAGGGCGTTGACCCAATCTATCGTCTCGGCGACGCCGGGGAGTTTGAAAAGATCGACGGTGCGCATGCGCTGGACGAATTCGACGGCCTGGCGCGAGAGAGTTTCGGATGCGCCCGGCGCGCGGCGACGCACGATGTCTAGCTCACGCTTGGCGTCGGGGAATTCGACCCAGTGGTAGAGGCAGCGGCGCTTGAGGGCGTCACGGATTTCGCGGGTGCGGTTGGAGGTGATGATGACGACCGGCGGGTGTGCGGCTTTGAGGGTGCCCAGTTCGGGCACGGTGATCTGGTATTCGGCGAGGACTTCGAGCAGGTAGGCTTCGAACGGTTCGTCGGCGCGGTCGAGTTCGTCGATCAATAGCACGGGAGATTTTTGCTGGGTGAGGGCTTGCAGCAGCGGGCGCTCGATCAGCATTTCGCGGCGGTAGAGATTGCGCTCGAGCCGGGTTTTGTCGGTGTCGTGCGCCGCTTCGGCCATGCGGATTTCCATCAACTGGCGCGCGGCATTCCATTCGTAGGCGGCTTCACTGATGCCGAGGCCTTCGTAGCATTGCAGGCGGATCAGCGTGGTGTCTTGCGCGGCAGCGATGACCTTGGCCAGCTCGGTCTTGCCGACCCCGGCTTCGCCTTCGAGGAACAGCGGGCGGCGCATGGTGAGCGCGAGGTAGAGCACGGTGGCGAGGCGGTCATCGCACAGGTAGTCGTGTGCGGCAAGCTTCTGTTTGAGTTGTTCGATGGCGGCGAGGATGGCAGTTCCTAAAATGAAAACGCCCGCCGTTACAAGCGGCGGGCGCGGGTGCAACTTGAGACGATTTTATGCCAGGGCTTTGGCGACTGCCCGGCTCGCCATCACCGACACCATGGCGGCGCGGTATTCAGCCGAGCCGTGCAGGTCAGTGTTCATGCCTGCTGCCGAGACCTTGACTGCTGCTGCCGCTTCGGGGGTGAAGCTCTTGGTGAGCGCGGCTTCAATGTCGGTGGCGCGGAAGGCGTGCGACCTGGCACCCGTGACTGCCACCCGCACCGAGCCGCCGAACTTGGCAACGAACACGCCGATCAAGGCAAAGCGTGACGCCGGTTGTTTGAACTTGATGTAGGCGCCGCGCTCGGGCACGGGGAATTCGACCGAGGTGATGAGCTCGCCCGGGGCGAGCGCGGTTTCAAATAGGCCTTTGAAAAAGTCATCGGCGTGGATTGCGCGTGAATCCGCTTTGATGGTCGCACCCAGCGCCAGCACCGCTGCCGGATAGCAGGCAGCGGGGTCAGCGTTGGCGAGCGAGCCGCCGAGCGTGCCCATGTTGCGCACCATTTGGTCGCCGATGCCGCCGGCCAGATCGGCCAACGCGGGCAGCGCTTTTTTGACATCGGCCGAGCGCGCGACTTCGGAATGCCGCGCCATCGCACCGATGATGACTTTGCCGCCCGCTACCGTGATGCCTTTGAGTTCTTTGATGCCGTTCAGATCGACCAGCGTGCCGGTCTGCGACAGGCGCAGTTTCATTGCCTGCACGAGGCTTTGGCCGCCAGCGAGGTAGCGTGCGTCACCTTTTACGGCAGCGATGGCGGCGGCGCTGCTGGCGGGGTTTTGATAATTGAATGGGTACATGTTTGTTCTCCTTGTGCGTTAAGCGCGGGCCTGGGCGGCGCGCCACACGCGTTCACGCGTGGCTGGCATTTCCAGATCGCGGATGCCGAGGGCGTCGGTGATGGCGTTGATGAGGGCGGGCGGCGAGCCGATGGCACCGGCTTCGCCGCAGCCCTTGACGCCGAGCGGATTGTGCGAGCACGCGGTGACGCAGTTGTCGACCTTGAAACTGGGCAGGTCGTCGGCGCGCGGCATGGCGTAGTCCATGTAGGAGCCGGTGAGCAACTGGCCGGTTTCCTTGTCGTAGACGCAGTTTTCCAGCAGCGCCTGACCGATGCCCTGCGCCAGGCCGCCATGCACCTGGCCTTCGACGATCATCGGGTTGACGATGTTGCCGAAGTCGTCCACCGCCGTGAACGAGCAGATGGTGGTGTCACCGGTCTTTGGATCCACCTCGACTTCGCACACATACGAGCCGGCCGGAAAGGTGAAGTTGGCTGGGTCGTAAAACGCGTTTTCGTTCAGACCCGGCTCCAACTTGTCGAGCGGATAGTTGTGCGGCACGTAGGCGGTGAGTGAGACCTGGGCGAACGGCACTTTTTTGTCGGTGCCGGCCACTTTGAATTCACCGTTTTCAAACACGATGTCGGTGTCGGCCGCCTCCAACAAATGCGCGGCGATTTTTTTGCCCTTGGCGATCACCTTGTCCACTGCTTTGACGATGGCGGTGCCGCCGACGGCGAGCGAGCGGCTGCCGTAAGTGCCCATGCCGAACAGCACGCGCCCGGTGTCGCCGTGAACGATTTCGACGTTCTCGACCGGGATGCCGAGCCTGGACGCGACCACTTGCGCAAACGTGGTCTCGTGGCCCTGGCCGTGGCTGTGCGAGCCGGTGAAGACGGTGACGGTGCCGGTGGGATGGACGCGGATTTCGCCGGCCTCAAACAGGCCGGCACGTGCGCCCAGCGCGCCCGCGACGTTGGAGGGCGCAATGCCGCAGGCTTCGATGTAGCAGGAGTAACCCAGCCCGCGCAGCCGGCCTTTGGCAGCGGACGCGGCCTTGCGTGCCGGGTAGCCGGCCACGTCGGCCAGCTTGATGGCCTTGGTGAGGGTGGCGTCGTAGTCGCCGACGTCGTAGGTGAGACCAACCGGGGTGTTGTACGGGAAGGTCTTGATGAAGTTGCGGCGGCGGATTTCTGCCGGATCGATCTTCATCTCGCGCGCGCACTGCTCGACGATGCGCTCGACCAGGTAAGTGGCTTCGGGCCGGCCTGCGCCGCGATAGGCGTCCACCGGTGCAGTGTTGGTGAACACCGCCTTGACTTCGGCGTAAATCGCGGGCGTTTTGTACTGGCCGGCCAGCAGGGTGGCGTAGAGGATGGTCGGCACGCAGGTGGAGAAGGTCGAGAGATACGCGCCCATGTTGGCAATCGTCGCCACGCGCAGCGCGAGGAAATTGCCGTTCGCGTCCATCGCCATTTCGGCGGTGCTGACGTGGTCACGGCCGTGCGCGTCGGTCAAAAACGACTCACTTCGTTCTGCGGTCCATTTGATCGGGCGACCAACGCGCTTGCTGGCCCAGACCAGCGCCACATCTTCGGCGTAGAGAAAAATCTTCGAGCCGAAACCGCCGCCAACATCAGGCGCAATCACCCGCACCTTGCTCTCGGGCAGGCCCAGCACAAAGGCGCACATCAGCAAGCGCTCGACGTGCGGGTTCTGGTTGGCGACATACAGAGTGTAGCTGTCGTCGTGCTTGGTATACGAGGCGACCGCCGCGCGCGGCTCCATCGCATTGGGGATCAGGCGGTTGTTGATGAACGACAGTTTGGTGACGTGCGCGGCCTTGGCAAAGGCGGCATCGGTCGCGGCCTTGTCGCCGTGGCCCCAGTCGTAGCAGAGGTTGCCCGGCACATCGTCGTGAACCAGTGTGCTCGCAGCGTTCGCGCTGCCGGTGTCGACCACCGCAGGGAGGGTCTCGTAATCAACCTCGATCAACTCGGCAGCGTCTTTCGCCTGCCATTGGGTCTCGGCGACGATGAGGGCGACCTGGTCGCCCACATGGCGCACCTTGCCTTGCGCCAGGCACGGGTGGGCCGGCTCTTTCATCGGCGTGCCGTCTTTGTTGTTGATCAGCCAGCCGCAGGGCAGGCCATTTACTTTGGCATCCAGCAGGTCTTGCCCGGTGAAGATGGCGAGCACGCCGGGGGCTTTTTTGGCGGCGTCGAGCTTGATCGATTTGATGCGTGCGTGCGCGTGCGGCGAGCGCAGGAACACGCCAGCGGTTTCGCGCTGCATGTGAACATCGTCGGTGTACTGGCCGTTGCCGGTCAGAAAGCGCTGGTCTTCGCGGCGCAGGATGGGCTTGCCGATCGTGTTGTTGGGGCTCATGGACATGTCGCTCATGTTTCTTCTCCTACATTTGTGCGGCGGCTTGCTGCACCGCGCGCACGATGTTGTGATAACCGGTGCAGCGGCAGATGTTGCCTTCCAGCCCGGCGCGAATTTCAACTTCCGAGGGCTTGGGGTTGTCGGCCAGCAACTGGCACGCCGACATCACCATGCCGGGGGTGCAGAAGCCGCATTGGAGGCCGTGGCAGTCGCGAAACGCCTCTTGCATCGGGTGCATCTTGCCGTCTTTACCGGGGGCCAGGCCCTCAATCGTGGTGACGGCAGCGCCATTGGCCTGCACTGCCAGGATCGAACAGGATTTAACGGCGCGGCCGTTGATATGCACGGT
>JANOYK010000052.1:0-1641 GCA_031428855.1 Burkholderiales bacterium
AAACTGCTGCCGCCCGGTCAGGGTGCGCCACGGGATCAGCTCATGCACATTGGTGTAACCGGCGGTGTAGCTGACCTTTTCCGACTCCAGCCCGGACCAGGTAGGCGAAGAGATGATCTTGCGCGGCTGCGCCTGAATGTCGCGAAAGCGCAGCTTCTCGTCTTCCCGGTGAATCGCCAGGTGCGCGTGTTCGCGCCCGGTAATTTTCGACAGCGCCTGCCACGCCTTGACCGCGACATGGCCGTTGGTTTCGGGTGCCAGGCTCATGATGACTTCGCAGGCGTCGATGTCAGTGTTGATGTTGGCGAGGCCCTTGGTTGGCCCCTCGCGCACGCGGCCATTGAGGTCGCCCAGCAGCGCCACTTCATCCTGCGTGTTCCACGCGATGCCCTTGCCGCCGTTGCCGAGCTGGTCCATCAGCGGCCCCAGTGACGTAAAGCGTTTGAAGGTGTTGGGGTAGTCACGTTCAACCACGGTGATGACCGGCGCGGTCTTGCCGGGAATCAACTCGCACTCGCCCTTCTTCCACTCTTTGACATCAAGCGATTGCGCCAGCTCGGCCGGGGTGTCGTGCATCAGCGGCGTGAGCACCACTTCTTTTTCGACACCGAGATGGCCGATGCATACTTGCGAGAAGGTTTCGGCGATGCCTTTGTAAATGTCCCAGTCCGAACGCGACTGCCACGCCGGATCCACCGCAGTGGAGAGCGGGTGAATGAAGGGGTGCATGTCGGAGGTGTTGAGGTCGTTCTTCTCGTACCAGGTGGCGGTGGGCAGCACGATGTCGCTGTACAGACAGGTGGTGCTCATGCGGAAATCGAGCGTGACCAGCAGGTCGAGCTTGCCCTGGGGACCGCCGGGGCCTTCATCGCGCCACGGCACTTCCTGTGGCTTGGCCTCGCCTTCTTCACCGAGGTCTTTGCCCTGCACACCGTGGGTGGTGCCGAGGAAGTGCTTGAGAAAGTATTCATGCCCCTTGCCGGACGAGCCGAGCAGATTGGAGCGCCACACAAACAGGTTGCGCGGAAAGTTGTCCGGGTGATCCGGGTCTTCACACGACATGTGCAGCGTGCCGGCCTTGAGCGCCTGCACCACGTAGTCTTTCGGCTCCATCCCGGCCGCAGCGGCGTCGCGCACCACCTGCAGCGGATTGGTCTTGAGTTGCGGTGCTGACGGCAGCCAGCCCATGCGCTCGGCGCGCACGTTGAAATCAATCAGGCTGCCCTGGAATTGGCTCTTGTCGGCCAGCGGTGAGAGCAGGTCAGCCACCTGCAACTTTTCATAGCGCCATTGGTCGGTGTGGGCGTAGAAAAACGAGGTGGAGTTTTGCTGGCGCGGCGGGCGCGCCCAGTCGAGCGCGAAGGCGAGCGGGGTCCAGCCGGTTTGCGGGCGCAGCTTTTCCTGCCCGACGTAGTGCGCCCAGCCGCCACCTGATTGGCCGATGCAGCCGCACATCACCAGCAGGTTGATGACACCCCGGTAGTTCATGTCGGAGTGATACCAATGGTTCATCGCCGCGCCGATAATAATCATCGACTTGCCACGGGTCTTGTCGGCATTGGCAGCGAACTGGCGCGCCACGGTGATGACATCGGCCGCCTTGACGCCGGTGATCTGCTCTTGCCAGGCCGGTGTGTAGGG
>JANOYK010000053.1:0-8481 GCA_031428855.1 Burkholderiales bacterium
CGGGCCAGATGCAGTTGCCGGTGCCGATGATGAACGTGATTAACGGCGGCGCGCATGCCGACAACAATCTCGACCTGCAGGAGTTCATGATTATTCCGGTCGGCGCGCCCACCTTCCGGGAGGCGGTGCGCTACGGCGCCGAGGTGTTCCACACCCTCAAGAAAATCCTGCAAGAGCGCCGCCTCACCACGGCAGTGGGCGACGAAGGCGGCTTCGCGCCCAATGTGGAAAATCACGAAGCGGCGATCAAGCTGATCCTCGAAGCGATTGAACAAGCCGGTTACGAGCCGGGCGTGGAGATCGCGCTCGGCCTCGACTGCGCCGCCAGCGAGTTTTACCGCGACGGCAAATACCATCTCGAAGGCGATGGCCTGGTGTTATCAAGCGGTCAGTTCACCGACTACCTGGCCAGCTGGTGCGACAAATACCCGATCCTCTCGATTGAAGACGGCATGGCCGAAAACGACTGGGACGGCTGGAAGACACTGACCGACCGTTTAGGGAAAAAAGTGCAAATCGTCGGCGACGACCTGTTCGTCACCAACCCGAAAATTTTGCGCGAGGGCATCGCCAAAGGCATCGCCAACTCGATCCTCATCAAGGTCAACCAGATCGGCACTCTCACTGAAACCTTCGCCGCGATTGAAACCGCCAAGCGCGCTGGTTACACCTCGGTGATCTCGCACCGCTCGGGCGAGACCGAAGACACCACCATCGCCGACATTGCGGTCGGCACCAACGCGCTGCAAATCAAGACTGGCTCGATGAGCCGCAGCGACCGCACCGCCAAGTACAACCAGTTGCTGCGGATCGAAGAAGATCTCGGCGATGTAGCCAGCTACCCGGGCCGCGCGGCGTTTTACAACCTGCGCTGAATCTGCCCGGTGCCGCGATGAACCGCTCTCTCACGCTGGTGCTCGCGGGTTTGACGCTGCTGCTGCAGTACCCGCTCTGGCTTGGCAAGGGCGGCTGGCTGCGCGGGTGGGAACTCGAGCGCCAGGTCGAAGCGCAGAGCCGCAGCAACGACAAGATCAAGCGCCGCAATGCCGGTCTGGAGGCCGAAGTCAGGGACCTCAAAAACGGCCTCGAAGCAATTGAAGAGCGCGCCCGCTTTGAGTTGGGCATGGTGAAAGACAATGAAGTGTTTTTTCAGGTGCTTGAAGCTACCCCCGGCAACAGACGGCCATAGGCTGGAAAGCCTTGTCTCCCAACGGTTTTAGCCGGTTGCCCGGCGTCATCCGGCGCACCGGTGCGCCGCGCCGTTATTCAGTGCCGATATTGGCCTGCTTCAACCACGGCAGCCAGCGCTCAAAATCGGCATCGAGCCGGGCCTTGAAACCGGTGTGATCGCGCGGATTGGAAAAACCGGCCTCGGCCAATTTCGCTGCCACCTCAGGCTGACGCACCACAGTGGCCAGCGCCGGGGGCGATGAGGGAGATGAGGCTGGCGAGTGCGGCGGCGAGAAATGCACAGCGGGTCATGCGGTGTCTCGTGTTGCGTTATTCGGCTTCGACGCCGGCCGCTTTGAGAATTTTTGCCATCACCGGTGACTCGGCGCGAATCGTCTCGGTGACTTTGGCTGGCGTGCTGTGCTGGGTGGTGACGCCGAGCTTGGCGTAGGTCTCGCGCACGTCGGGCAGTTGCATCATTTTTCCCAACTCGAGGTTGACGCGGTTGACTACCTCGTTCGAGACGCCCTTGGGTGCCACGATCGACCACCACACGCCGGAATCAAACCCGGCCACGCCTGCTTCACTCATGGTCGGCACCTCGGGCAAGGCTGCCGAGCGCTGTGCGCTGGTGACGGCAATCGCGCGCAGCTTGCCCGCCTTGATCTGCGGCATGGCCGGCACCATGTCGGAGAACACCATCTGAATTTGCCCGGCCACCAGGTCGGTGACGGCCTGAATCGTGCCCTTGTAGGGGATGTGCACGAGGTTGATGCCGACCGCGCTCTTGTACATCTCGCCGCTGATGTGCGATTGAATCCCTTTGCCGCCGGAGCCGAAGTTGAGTTTGCCGGGATTCGCTTTGGCCAGTGCCGTGACCTCGGCCAAGGTGGTGGCTTGCACCGACGGATGCACCACCAGCACCTGCCCGGCTGACGCGACCATGGCGATCGGTGCAAAGTCGTTGATAGGATCGAACGGCATTTTTTTGAACAGATGCGGATTGGTGACCGCCGTGCTGCTGTTTGAGAGCAGCAGGGTGTAGCCATCGGGCGGGCTCTTGGCCGCAGCCTCATGGCCGATGTTGCCGCTGGCACCGGCGCGGTTGTCTACGGTCACGGTTTGGCCGAGGCCATCGGTGAGTTTGGCCGCGATCAGGCGCGCCAGCACATCACTGGTGCCGCCGGGCGGGAACGGCGCGATCAGGCGCACCGGGCGGTTCGGGTAAGGCGCTTGCGCGTATACGGCAGCCGGGATGGTGGCGGCCGCCGCCGTCATGGTGAATAAGCCAAGCAGAGCGCGGCGCACAGGCGCAGCCAGGTGAAAAGGCATAGTGAGTCTCCTCAAGGTTGCCGGTGTGTCCGGCTTATGTGTGGCGCGGAATGCGCCAGTGGCATGACTGATGTGCGCATCAGTCATGCCACTGCGATGCCGACGCAAACTGGGCGTCAGCTTAGCTTCTTTTCGGCGCAGCCGCGAGCGCGGCCTTGACCTTCTCGGGGGTGAACGGCACCGAGCGCAAGCGCGCGCCGGTGGCGTCGAACACCGCGTTCGAAATCGCCGCCGGAATCACCACTGCGGTCGGCTCGCCCACGCCCCACGCCACTTCACCCGGACGGTCGATCAACTCGACGTCGATCTTCGGCACATCGGGGAAACGCAGAATCGGATAGCTGACCCAATCGACGCTGGTGACGCGATCCGGCTGCCACTCGACTTGCTCCATCAGGGTGCGGCTGACGGTTTGGATCGCGCCGCCTTCGACCTGATTGGCCACACCATCGGGGTTAATCATCTGGCCGCAATCGTGGCCGATGCAAATACGCGTGACGCGAATCGCGCCGGTGTCGCGGTTGACTTCAACCTCGGCCACCGCTGCCACATAGGTGATGGCGTTGTTGTAGCGCGTGTACGAGATGCCGCGCCCGCGTGCAATGTTGCCGCTGCCGCTGGCGTCCGCACCGGGGCCGACCCGCGTTTGCCAGTTGGCGCGCTTCATCGCCGCGCGGATCACCGCTTCGGCGCGCGCGTCTTTGAGGTGCTTCAAGCGAAACTCGGCCGGGTCGGACCCCGCCGCAAACGCCATTTCGTCCATGAAGCCTTCGTTGGCAAAACTGTTCTCGATGCGGCCCGGGCTGCGCAGGTGCGAGGAGCGGAAAAACGCCTCGCTGATGTGATGGGTATCGACCCGCACGTTGGGCACACCATAGCCGAGCGCCGCGTTTTGAAACAGGAAGCCAACCCAGTTGCCCGGTTTGGTCTGGCCGATATCGGTGGCGGCCAGCAGCGGAAAATCAAGCGGCTTGAACGCGGCGATGTGATTGAGCGCGATCCAGAAATCGGCGCTCCAGGCGGCGAGCTTGCCCTCAGAGTCGAGCGCGGCTTCAAAGTCAATCGCGCGCGGCGGGCTTTTCGGGGCGCGCGCGGTTTCGTCGTCGCGCATCCACTGCACCCGCACCGTTTTGCCGGTCAGCGTCGCGATCAGGGCTGCGTCTGCCGTCGCATCTTCATGGCCGTTGCGGCCATAGCAGCCCGAGCCTTCGAGGTAGACCAGGCGGATCGATGGTTTGGGCACGCCGGTAATGGCGGCCACTTCGTCCTGCATCGAGTGGGTGGCTTGCGAGGCGGTCCACAGCGTGAGCTTGCCGTCTTTGAATTGGGCTACGGCGCAGGACGGACCGAGCGAGGCGTGGGTCTGGACCGCAAATTCGTAGCTCGCTTTCACGCGCTTGGCATCGACCGGCAGCGCCGCCAGGGTGGCAGGGGCGTCACCGGTTTTTTGGGTGGCATCTTTTTTCGCCACCGGGCGCTGCCGCCAGGTCTCGAACACGGTGCTCTTGACCGGCAGAGTGACGCCGCCGCTCCAGCTGATCTTGAGCGCGCGCGCAGCCTTGACGGCGGCCCATTCGTTCTTTGCCAGCACCGCGACAAAATCGCCCTTGCGCACCAGGTCGACAAAGCCGCCCACCTTGCGCGCCTCGCTGTCGTCCACGCTCGCCACCTTGGCACCAAAAATCTCCGGTCGCAACACGCGCGCATGCAGCATGCCGGGCAGACGGAAGTCATGCACGTAAGGAAAAGTCGCGGTGACCTTGCCGGGAATGTCGACGCGGGGAATCGACTTGCCCACCACCTGGTAATCGGTGTGCTTCTTGAGCGCGACCTTGGGGTTGACCTTGATCTCGAAGCCCTTGCCAATCAGGGCCTGATAGTCGATGCCGCGCGAGGGATCGGCCTTGACGCGCACCGAGCCGTTGCTGGTGATGAGGTGCGGCGTGTCGACGCCGAGTTTGTCGGAGGCGCGGGCGAGCAGCGCGAGGCGCGCGCTGGCGGCTGCGCGGCGCAGCTCGGCACCGCCCTGGAAGATGGTGAGGTTGGCCCCGGTGAGCCATTGGTCGGGCGTGGTGCCGGTGTCGCCCATCACCATTTCCACTTTGTCGAATGCGACATCGAGTTCGTCCGCCACGATTTGCGCCAGCGCGGTGCGGGTGCCGGTGCCCAAGTCCACCTTGCCGCTGTAGACCGTGACGCGGCCATCGCGCCCGAGGGCGAGCCAGGCGTCGAGCGCCTCTTTGTCTACTGTCTTGGCCGGGCTGAGCGCGTCTGCGCCGGTGGCGGTTTTGGCGTGGGCGTTAGTGAATGAAAAACTTACCACCAGCGCGCCAGCGGTTTTGAGAAAGGCTCTGCGTTCGATTTTCATGGCAGGCTCCTTTAAGCGTTGGCCGCGCGCTGCACTGCGGCGACGATGCGTTGATGGGTGCCGCAGCGGCACAGGTTGCCAGCCAGGGCTTGTTTGATTTCGGCCTCCGAGGGCTTTTTGTTTTTGGCGAGAAAGGCCGACGCAGTCATCAGCATGCCGTTGATGCAGTAGCCGCACTGCACTGCCTGCTCGTCGATGAAGGCTTTTTGCAGCTTGCTGGGTTTGGCACTGGTGCCAAGGCCCTCAAGCGTGGTCACGGTCTTGCCCTTGAGCGTGGCGACCGGTGTCACGCAGGAGCGCACCGCTTCACCATTCACATGCACGGTGCAGGCACCGCATTGCGAAAGACCACAGCCAAATTTGGGGCCGTTCAGACCGAGGTTGTCACGCAGGACATAGAGCAGAGGCGTATCGGCATCGGCATCGGCGCTGCGGCTCTTGCCGTTGACCTTGAGGGTGTAGCGGGGCATGAAAGACTCCTGTTTAACGAAGGAAGAAGGACGAAGTTAAAAACCGGCAATTCGGAAACTCGAAAAGCTGAACCGGGCGGCGAATAAATACTACAACGGATAGCGCTACTTGCGGCGGCGCGCCGTCTTCAACGGTACGGTCACCGGCAGCGGCAGCGCGGTCTGATACTTGACTTGCTTTAACGCAAAGCTGGAGCGGATGTTGGCAATGCCGGGAATTTTGGTGAGGTGATCGACGATGAAACGCTCCAGCGCCTGAATGTCGGGCACCACCACGCGCAACAGATAGTCAGCGTCGCCGGTCATCAGGTAGCACTCCATCACCTCGGGGCGCTTTTGAATCGCTGCTTCAAAACTGCCGAGTTGTTTTTCGATCTGCTTCTCCAGCGTAACCTGAATGAACACGCTGACTGTAAGGCCGACCTTGAGCGGGTCGAGCAGGGTGACGTACTTGCTGATATAGCCGCCGGCTTCGAGCTCGCGCACACGCGTCAGGCACGGTGAGGGCGATAGATGCACCGCTTCGGCGAGCTTGACGTTGGGGATGCGCGCGTCACTCTGCAGGCGGTCAAGGATATTCCAGTCGGTAGCGTCGAGTGTTGGGTTCAGCATAATGTGTCGTAATGAAATGAAAAACCGCAGTTTATGCTGATTTATGAGGAGATACCGGATCATTTCGACATACTCTGCACGGCAGGGCGTTCTACTATCGTGCCATCCGTTTCTCTGACCGTTTTTTTCGCTGCGCTCTGCCTGCGCCACACGCCATGACCGACCACTCCGACCTTTCCGCCGTTTTCGGCCTCGCCGCGCAATCCGATCTCGACCCGGTGGAGACGCGCGAATGGCTTGACGCGCTCGCCGCTGTGGCGGCACGCGAGGGCGATGCGCGCGCGGCATTTTTGCTGCAACGCTTGACCGAGGCCGCGCGCGGCATGGGCGTTGATGCACCGCGCGGGTTGACCACGCCGTATCGCAACACCATTGCGCTCGAACAGCAAGCGCCGTTCCCCGGTGATGTGTCGCTCGAAGCGCGCATCACGGCAATCGTGCGCTGGAACGCGCTGGCGATGGTGGTGCGCGCCAATCGCGCCTCGGCGGAACTGGGCGGGCATATTGCGAGCTACGCCTCGGCGGCTGATTTGTTTGAGGTGGGCTTCAACCATTTTTTTCGCGGGGCCGATGCAGAGGGAGGCGGCGATCTGGTGTTCTTTCAGCCGCACTCGGCACCGGGTGTGTATGCGCGTGCGTTTCTTGAAGGGCGGCTGAGTGAATCGCAATTGGGCCGTTACCGCCGTGAGGTCGGCGGCGGCGGGCTGTCGTCCTATCCGCATCCGTGGCTGATGCCCGATTTTTGGCAGTTCCCCACCGGCTCAATGGGCTTGGGGCCGATTCAGGCGCTGTATCAGGCGCGCTTCATGCGCTATCTCGAACACCGTGGCATTACAAAAAATGCAGACGGTGCCGGGCAGCGCAAGGTCTGGTGTTTTGTCGGTGATGGCGAGATGGATGAGCCTGAGTCGCTCGCCGCCCTCGCGCTCGCCACGCGCGAAGGTCTCGACAATTTGATCTTCGTGGTCAATTGCAACTTGCAGCGGCTTGATGGCCCGGTGCGCGGTAACGGCTCGATCATTCAGGAACTTGAAGGCTTGTACGCGGGCGCGGGCTGGAATGTGCTCAAGGTGTTGTGGGGTTCGAACTGGGATGCGCTGTTCGCACGCGACCACGAAGGTGCGCTGCTGCGCCGCCTGCACGAGACGGTGGACGGCGAGTTTCAAAAATATGCCGCGACCGACGGGCGCTTTAACCGTGAGCATTTTTTCAATAAATATCCCGAGGTGCGCGCGTTGGTGGCGCACATGTCGGATGCCGACATCGACCAGTTAAAACGCGGCGGCCACGACCCGGTGAAGATTCATGCGGCGTATCACGCTGCGGCGCATCATCGCGGCCAGCCCACCGTGATTCTGGCCAAGACCATGAAGGGCTACGGCATGGGCACGGCGGGGCAGGCGCGCAACTCGACCCACCAGCAAAAGAAACTCGATGACGATGTGCTGCTCGCGTTCCGCGACCGCTTTGCGCTGCCGCTGTCGGATGACGATGTGCGCGAAGTGAAGTTTTACAAACCGGCGGCCGACAGCGCCGAAATGAAATACCTGGCCGCACGCCGCGCCGCACTGGGCGGGCCGCTGCCGGCGCGCCGGCCGGTGGTGAAGGCCTTGAGCGTGCCGGCGGTGGAGCAGTTCGCGCGCTTCGCCCTCGACCCCGCCACCCGCGCGAGCGACATGTCTTCGACCATGGCGCTGGTGCGCATGCTCACGCAGTTGGTCAAAGACAAACAGATTGGCGCGCGCATCGTGCCGATCGTAGCCGATGAAGCGCGCACCTTCGGCATGCAGTCGATGTTCCGCCAGATCGGCATTTACTCTCCCGGCGGCCAGCAGTACGAGCCGGAAGACAAGGAGGAGTTGCTCTATTACAAAGAGGTGCGCGACGGCCAGATTCTCGAAGAGGGCATCTCGGAAGCCGGCGCGATGTCGTCCTGGATTGCCGCTGCCACCAGCTACGCCCACCACGGCGAGCCGATGCTGCCGCTCTACATCTACTACTCGATGTTCGGGTTTCAGCGTGTTGGTGATTTGATCTGGGCGGCGGCCGATCAGCGCGCGCGCGGCTTTTTGGTCGGGGCCACGTCCGGCCGCACCACGCTGGCGGGCGAGGGCTTGCAGCACCAGGATGGGTCGAGCCACCTGACCGCTTCCACCGTGCCCAACTGCCGTGCTTACGACCCGCACTTTGCTTACGAGGTGGCAGTGATTGTGGAGGAGGGCATGCGCGCCATGATCGAGCGGCGCGAGGACGTGTTTTATTACCTCACCACCATGAACGAAAACAGCGCGCAGGTGGCGTTTGATCCGGCCAAGCGCGAGGGGATTGTGCGCGGCATGTACCGGATTGATGCGGCGCGCAGCAATGCCGCTGCAGCAAAGCCTGCAGCAGCTCCCTCTGCGTCACCTGCGACGTGATGAGCGTAACGAGCTGGAGTGAACTGGCGCGGGATGGCCGGACCGTTGTGGCGCAACCCGCAGGTTCGGCAAGTTCGGCTTTTGTCACACGGCAACTGGGCGCGACTGCCGG
>JANOYK010000054.1:0-4794 GCA_031428855.1 Burkholderiales bacterium
TGGCCGCTTCACCGAAGCGGTCGATGATCTGGTCAAGCGCTACACCGCGTCGGTGTTGTTCGACCAGCGCTTGGCGATGGTCGACATCGATGGCTCGCTCGCGCACGCGCGCATGCTTGGGCGGCAGCGCATCATCAGCGCGGACGATGTCGTCAGCATTGAACAGGGTCTGGCGCAGGTGCGCGGCGAAATCAACAGCGGCACGTTCAACTGGTCGCTCGATGATGAAGACGTGCATCTGAACATTGAAAAACGCCTGACCGCCATCATTGGCGACGCCGGCAAACGCCTGCACACCGGGCGCTCGCGCAACGACCAGGTGGCAACCGACATCCGCCTGTATGTGCGCGGCCAGATCGACCACATCACCGGCTTGCTGCGCGCCCTGCAGGCGAGTCTGGTCGATGTCGCTGAACAGCACAAAGCCACACTGATGCCGGGCTTCACCCACTTGCAGGTAGCGCAGCCGGTGACGTTCGGCCACCACCTGCTGGCCTATTTTGAAATGTTCGAACGTGACGTGGCGCGCTTGCAGGACTGCCGGAGAAGAACCAATCAGTTACCTCTGGGCAGCGCCGCGCTGGCCGGCACCAGTTATCCAATTGACCGCGCCTCGGTGGCGGCCGAATTGGGCTTCGATGGCATCTGTGCCAATTCGCTCGATGCCGTGTCAGACCGCGATTTTGCGATTGAATTCACCGCCGCCTGCGCGCTGGTGATGACCCACATCTCGCGCCTGTCGGAAGAACTGGTGCTGTGGATGAGCCCGCGCTTTGGTTTTCTCACCGTGGCGGACCGGTTTTGCACCGGCTCGTCAATCATGCCGCAGAAAAAAAACCCTGACGTGCCCGAGCTGGCGCGCGGCAAGACCGGGCGCGTCAACGGCCATCTGGTGGCGCTGCTGACCCTGATGAAGGGCCAGCCGCTGGCCTACAACAAGGACAACCAGGAAGACAAGGAGCCACTGTTTGACACCATCGATACCGTGGCTGACACGCTGACCATTTTTGCCGCGATGGTGCGCACTGTCAGTGTCAACCCAGAGCGCATGCGCGCTGCCGCACTGGAGGGTTTTTCCACCGCCACGGACCTGGCTGACTGGCTGGTCAAGCAGGGCCTGCCGTTTCGCGACGCGCATGAGGTGGTAGCGCGCGCGGTGCGCCACGCCGAATCAGCAGGCTGCGATCTGGCGCAGTTGCCGCTCGATCAACTGCGCGGCTTTAGCCCCCTGATTGACGACTCGGTTTTTGCGGTGCTCACGCTTGAAGGCTCCAGCGCCAGCCGCAATCATGCCGGCGGCACCGCGCCGGCCCAAGTGGCACAGGCGATTGCAGCAGCGCGCGTGCGCATGGCTGCTTAACCAGTATCAGCGGAAAAACCAGGAATCCATCATGGAAAAAATCGGCAAATACCCGGTCTTGCGCAAACTCGGCGAAGGTGCCACCAGCGCGGTCTACCTGTGCGAAGACCCGTTCAACAACCGCCAGGTCGCCGTCAAGCGGGTGCATCCGGAAGCGCTCAAAGACCCGATCTCGGGTCACCTGTTCAAAAAACTGTTCGTGGCCGAGGCGGCACTCGCAGGCAAGCTGATCCACCCGCACATCGCCTCGATTTTCGATGCCGTCACCGAAGAAGAAGAAAAATACATCGTGATGGAGTTTGTCGAAGGCTCCACGCTTGAACAATACTGCGCACCCGACGCGCTGCTGCCGGTCAAGACCGTGGTCGAGATCATTTTCAAATGCACCCGCGCACTCGACTTTGCGCACAAGGTGGGTGTGACCCACCGCGACATCAAACCGGCCAACATCATGATGGTCGGCGGCAGCGACTACGACATCAAGGTGACCGACTTTGGCGCGGCCATCAGCACCTCGTCGAGCGAAACCCAGGTGGCCGGCATCGGCTCACCGGCCTACATGTCGCCGCAGCAGGTCAAGGAGCACCCGCTGGACCACCGCACCGACATCTATTCGCTCGGAGTGCTGATGTACCAGATGCTGACGGCGCAGCTGCCGTTTCAGGCCAGCAACAATTTCTCAATGATCTACCAGATCACCAACACCGAACCGTCGCCGCCGTCGTCACTGCGCAACGAGATTCCGCGCAGCGTCGATGCGATTGTCAAAAAGGCGATGGCCAAGGATCTCGAAGACCGCTACAAGGAGTGGGACGAATTTGCGCTTGATCTGGCCGATGCATTCCGCGCCGATGGCAACCCGGAAGACAAATCCTTCGCCGACAGCGAAAAATTCAACACCCTGCGCGCGATGCCGTTCTTCGTCAACTTCACCGACGTCGAAATTTGGGAGGTGGCGCGCTTCTCGGAGTGGCGCGCGCTCGGCCCGGGTCAGACCATTTTGCGCGAGGGCGAAGAAGGCGACCACTTTTGCCTGCTCGCGGCCGGCCAGGTCAAGGTCACCAAGCGCAACAAGCTGCTCAACATTCTCGACACCGGCGAATGCTTTGGCGAAATGTCCTATCTGTCGGAAGAAAAACGCCGCGGGGCCGACATCAGCACCATGTCGGATGCCAAGATCATCACGATCCACAACGCCGCGCTGGAAAAAGCGTCGGACGCGACACGCAGCGATTTTGACCGCGCGTTTTTGCGGATTCTGGTCGAGCGCTTGACGATGGCAAATGTGCGGTTGAGTTCGGTGTAGGCGCAGCGCGGTTTCGGTTCAGGGTAGCCACAGCGCGGTTTCGGCAGCAGGATTTTTTCGTGCAACCGGCCTGAAACCCTTGGTGCGCAAGGGTTTCAGAATAAGTTCATCTGAGGCCCGCTGCCAGAGCCATTCTCCGGCCTGCTGCCCGCAGCGTCGGCCTTGGTTCTCTGCACCGTTCCCCGCACCGCGCCCTGGACTGCCCCCGCCACCGCACCACGCGCCACGGCGCTTGACGGCGGCGCGAAGCGCAGCACATCAAGCGCGTAATCGCGCGCGTTCAAGCCCAGCCGCGCGCAGGTCTTTTTGAAGCGCTGCGCGATCATGTCTGCGAACACGCCCTCGCCCTTCATGCGGCTGCCAAACGTGGAATCATTCTCGCGCCCGCCGCGCGACTGGCGCACCAGGCTCATCACATGCGCCGCCCGCTCTGGGAAATGGGCATCGAGCCAGTCCTTGAACAAATCTTTTAACTCATGCGGCAGGCGCAGCAGCACATAGCCCGCCTCACGTGCGCCAGCCGCGTGAGCCGCTTCGAGCGCGGCCTCCAGCGTGGCGTCGTTGAGCATCGGGATCATGGGGGCCGCGAGAACGCCCACCGGAATGCCGGCCCCGGCCAGGCGCTTGATGGTCTCGATGCGGCGGTACGGCGCGGCAGCGCGCGGCTCCAGCGTGCGCGCGAGACCGGCATCGAGTGACGCGCACGAGACAAACACCTTGGCCAGATGGTGGCGCGCCATGCGCGCGAGGATGTCGATGTCGCGCTCCACCAATGACGCCTTGGTGATGATGCCGACCGGCTGGCCAAACTCCTCGCACACTTCCAGAATGCCGCGCGTGATCTTGTAATCGCGTTCGACCGGCTGATACGGATCGGTGTTGGCTCCGAGGCTGATCGGGCTGACCACGTAGCCGGGGCGCGCCAACTCGCGCCGCAGCAGGTCAGCGGCATTGGTCTTGGCAAACAGCCTGGTCTCAAAATCAAGCCCCGGCGACAACCCCCAATAGGCGTAACTGGGACGCGCATAACAATAAATGCAGCCGTGCTCGCAGCCGTAATAAGGGTTGATCGACTGCGTGAACGGGATGTCGGGCGAGTTGTTGCGGGTGATGATGCTTTTGGCGGTTTGCGGCGTCACCACGGTGCGCGGCGGCGCGGGTGCGTTGCCTCCATCGCCGGTGCCAGCGTCATCGCTGCCGGCGCTAACCGTGGGGGTATCCGGCGCAGATTCGCTCCAGCCATCATCCACCGTCTCGCGCTTCAACCCATCAAAGCGCACCTGCGGCGCAATGCGCGCGCCGCGCCCTTTCCAGGTGATGGGGCTGGGGCTGAGAGGGATGGCCGATTCGCTCATGGAACCGGCACTATACTAAAAAACTGGTTTTGTGTACAGTTAACTTTGGCAATCATCAAAAGCGGTCATCACCAGCGGTCATTGCCAGCCGCCGGCCCGGCCCTCAAGCCCGCTCCGCCCGCCACTGCATCACACCGGCCAGCGCAAGAAAAATCACGCTTGGCGTGACTGCCGACAAGAACGCGTGCCAGGTGTTGATCGCGCCCAGATGCGCGAACAGGCTGTTGAGCAAATGGAACACCAGTCCGAGCATGATGCCGGCAAAAATCTTGAACGACACCCCGCCCGAGCGCGCCTGCATGTAGGCAAATGGCAGGGCCAGCGCCATCATCACCAGCACCGCCAGCGGGTAGACCACTTTTTTCCACAGCGCGATGTCGTAACGGCTGGTGTTCTGGCGGTTCTCGGCCAGGTGCTGCACGTATTGATACAGCGTTGCCACCGACATTTTGTCCGGCTGCACCAAGAGCACACCGAGAATGTCGGGGTTGAGCTCCGAAGTCCATAGCAACTCGGCGGCTTTTTCAATCCGGCTGCCGTTGGCGGTAAATACGGTGCGCACGACGTTGGTGAGCTTCCAGCGATGCGGCGGCAAAAACTCGCCTTGCTCGGCGAAGCTGACCGACTGGAGACGGTATTGCGCGTCGAACTCGTACAGCTTGACGCCGACCAGACGCGCGTCCGGTTTGACCTCGGCGACGTTCATGTAGGTGCGGCCATCGCGCACCCACAGGCCGGAGCGGAACTCCTGCGCGATCACCGAGCTGATCGCC
>JANOYK010000055.1:0-1511 GCA_031428855.1 Burkholderiales bacterium
TGTTGTCAGGCGGCATGCTGAAGCGCGAGGCCTTGCCATCGTCCTGCGGCGGGGCCGGGGCGGCTTCGGCGGGCCGCACGATCATGCCGTGCTCGTCGATCCAGACGCTGCTCGGAATGTTGATGACACCGAACAAATCGGCCAGCACATGGTGCCGGTCGATCAGCGACGGATGCGCAGGCCGCGCCGCTTCGATGAAGGCGCGGCAACCGGCGTCGCCCTGCAAGTCGAGGCCGACCGTGACCAGCTCAAACCCTTGCGGGTGCAATTCGTTACGTAATGCCTGCCACACGGGCAGGTCGCGGGAGCAGCCTCAGTACGGTGCCCAGGCGTACAGCAGAACCTTCTTCCCGCGCAGGCTCGACAGCAGAAATTCCTTGCCGTCGAGGTCAGGCAGGCGCAGCTCGGGTGCCTGCGCGCTGGCCAGTGCACGTGCGCCAATCGAGGCTGGCCCAAGCGCCCACAGGCCGTGCTCCGGCGCGGCGGCCAGCGGCATGCCGATGCCGGCCGCCACGTGCGCCACGTCCACCATATCGCCCACCGGCTGCGCCAGGGGAATGCAGACATCGCCGAGGCAGGCACCTTCAGGTTTGAGCTGCCAGCCGGTGCCGGCTTCAAAGGCACTTTTGGAAATGGTGGTGGAACGCAGCAGCATGATGGAAACCTCCAAGAAAGAAGTGAAGCATAACGCTCAATTGGCTGTTTGGGATTGATGCCCTCAAGCGCGCACGCGCGGCGGCATTACCCACATCATTACGCGGCTCTTTTTGTCACCGCCGACCGGCTTGTCCGGCACGTCGAGAATATCGCTCGCATCGGGAATCCAGTCGCCCATGTCCCAATCGTGCGAGAGCACGCGGGTGCCGGGTTTGACTTCGCGTTTGAGTTTGTCGCGCAGCTTGAGATTGTGTTCGGGCAACAGATACATCGTCACCACGGTGGCGGGCGAGAGATCAACTTCGTAGATGTCTTGTTGCTCGAATGTCGCGAGATGCTCCAGCCCGTGTTCGCGGGCGCGGCGGCGGCACAGTTCAATCAGGTAACTGTCCAGATCAACGCCGTGGGCGCGCGCGCCGCGCTTGGCCGCTTCGATGACGATGCGGCCATCACCGCAGCCCAGATCAATCACATAATCCTTCGGCCCAACACGCGCCATCTCAAGCATGCGCGCCACTACCTTCATCGGCGTGGCGACGAACGGCACTTCGGGCAGGCTGTGCGATTCGGAAGCGTTGGCGGCAGGCGCAAACTGCGCGCTCAATGCCACACCTAGCGACGCGCCGAAGGACACACGCAACGACGCACGCAAGGACGCACCCAAGGACGCACCCAAGGACGCACCAAGCAGCCGCCGCCTGGAATCAGATGGCATATCAGGCTGGAGAGACATACCCACCAACGCTCTTGGCTACCATGTCTTGCAGAAGCGCTCGCACCAAGGGTTTGCGGCCAGTGGCAATTTCATTTTCAGCGTTTTTGATACTGCGTCGCGCCAAACAAAATCTCTCTGG
>JANOYK010000056.1:0-3157 GCA_031428855.1 Burkholderiales bacterium
CTGATGTTCGGCCAGAGCCACCTGGGCGACACCGGACACAAGGGCCAGTCGCAAGCCGCCGCCATGGCCGACACCGCCGAGGTGTGCGGCTGCAACGGCGTGTGCAAAGGCGTGATCGTCAAAGCGATCAAGGAGCAGGGCTTGTTCACGCTCGAAGACGTGCGCAAACACACCAAGGCGTCGTCCTCGTGCGGCTCCTGCACTGGCCTGGTCGAGCAGATTTTGGCCTCAGCCGTGGGCGGCGCGTATCAGCCGGCCGATACCAAAACCAAACCCATGTGCGGCTGCACCGACCACACTCACGAAGAAGCGCGCGCCGCAATCCGCCGCCACAAGCTGCTCACGCATGAAGCGGTGTACCAGTTCATGGAGTGGCGCACACCGAACGGCTGCGCCAGTTGCCGCCCGGCGGTCAATTACTACATGCTCTCGACCTGGCCGCACGAGGCAGTCGATGACCCGCAGTCGCGCTATATCAACGAGCGCGCCCACGCCAACATTCAAAAAGACGGCACTTACAGCGTGGTGCCGCGCATGTGGGGCGGTGAAACCACCTCGACCGATCTGCGCAAGATCGCCGATGTGGTCGACAAGTACAAGATACCGACCGTGAAGGTGACCGGCGGCCAGCGCATCGATTTGCTCGGCGTGAAAAAACAAGACCTGCCCGGTGTCTGGCGTGACCTTGACATGCCCTCGGGCCACGCCTATGGCAAGAGCTTGCGCACGGTGAAAACCTGCGTCGGCAGCGAGTGGTGCCGCTTCGGCACACAAGACTCGACGCGCATGGGCAAAGAGCTGGAGCACGATTTGTACGGCATGTGGTCGCCGCACAAAGTCAAACTCGCGGTGTCAGGCTGCCCGCGCAACTGTGCCGAGAGCGGCATCAAGGATGTCGGCGTGATCGGGGTGGACTCGGGCTGGGAAATTTACGTGGCCGGCAATGGCGGCATCAAGACCGAGGTGGCGCAGTTTCTGGTCAAGGTGGCAACCCACGAAGAAGTGCTCGAATACAGCGGTGCGTTTTTGCAGTTGTACCGCGAACAAGCGCGCTACCTCGACCGCACCGTGCATTGGGTCGCGCGGGTGGGCATGGAGTATGTGAAGCAGCGGGTGGTGACCGACGATGAAAACCGCAAGGCTTTGTATGCGCGCCTGCGCTTCGCCGTGAAAGACTACGTGGACCCGTGGAAAGAGCGCGCGGCCGGCGCCGCCAAACATGATTTTGAAATGTTGACCGCCTAACGCGGCACGGAAACGATCACCACGCCGCAGGGCACTCTGACGCAGCGCCATCAGGCAACACCGTCACGCAGCCAAGCAGGTAACCACTCACACAGAGCACAGCCATGAAGAGCACAGCCATGACAACCATCACTGAAATACCGATGAAAAAAATTTGCAGATTGGATGACATTCCCAAACTGGGCGCGCGCGTCGTCACCAGCGCCGTCCACGGTGATATCGCTGTGTTCCGCACTGCGGGCGACGAAGTGTTTGCCCTGCTCGACCAATGCCCGCACAAGGGCGGGCCGCTGTCGCAGGGCATCGTGCATGGCAGGCGCGTCACCTGTCCCTTGCATAACTGGAACATCGCGCTCGACGATGGCTGCGCCGCCGCGCCCGATAGCGGCTGCACCAAATCTTTTGCGGTGCAGGTGGTGGAGCGTGATGTGCTGCTGGCGTTGTGAAAAACAGCGCAAAAACAGCCTCAAAACTGCATAGGCTCAAACCTAGAATTTACTTTAAACAGTTCACTTTAGATTTATGCCTTAAGTCTTTGTTAAAAAGGTTTAAATCTTGTAAGGCATTGATTTATTGAAGTTTTTCGTGTTTTTTTCTGGTGATTCGGCATCCACGCGAGTAGACTTTGCCGTCCGCTGTTAAGAAATTGGCCGCTCGGACATGTCTGGTTTATTTGGGGTGCGTCACCCCGCCTCTCTCGGAAGTCATCGCCTGCAGGGGGCGCAGCAGCGCCCACGCGCGCGCCGCGTGGCGGCTGCACTGATGATGTCCTTGCTGGCAGTGGCAACGCCGCTGCGCGCTGAAGAAGCGCTCACCGCCATCGGCGTATTGCGCACCACTTCAATTGTGCTCGACCGCGCCAGCGCGAAGGTGGTGCCGGCCAGCGTCGCTGCGCTGCATGCCGACCTTAAATTTTCAGTCACCACACCGGCCCGTGCCAATGCCAGTGATGACACCGCGCCCGCTGCCGTGCTGACGCGTCAGGCTCAGCGTCTGGCACCGGCACTCGAAGTTGCGGCGCGTGGTCTGCACCCGGCCATGATGGAGCGCATCGGCAAATTTGATGTGTATGTCGCCGATTCAACCAATGTCGAAACGCGCTCCAGCTCGACCGGCAAAGTGGCGCTGCACGCCGGCCTCGCGCCACTGCTGCTGACCGACGACGCGCTGGCGTTTGTGATCGCGCGTGAAATGGGCCATGTGCTGGCCGGTCATCAGGAAGACAACTCGACTGCCTCGCTCATCACCTCGATCGTGATGAATGTGTTGCTGCCCGGCAGCAGCCTGCTCAAGAGTGCGATCTCAATCGCGACTTCAGAGGCGGTATCGGCTTCGAACGGTGAGCGCCAGGTGCGTGAAGCTGACGAGATCGCAGTGCGCCTGCTCGAAACGGCCGGCTACCGCATGCGCAATCTGGGCCTGAGCCTCGCGCTCGACGCAGCGGATGAGCGCATGGGCGAGGGCAGCTGGGCCAAGGCGTTCCGCACCTCGGCGGCCGGCATTGTGGCGAAGTCACGCCGCGGCACATCGCCCGCCGATTCGCTGGCTGCTGTTTCGCCCGTGATGTATGTGGCGGCTAATGTGGCTGCGGCGGAGGCGGCAATCCTGGCTGCGCCCGTCACTGCCACGCCGGTCACGCCCGCCATAGCCGTGACAGCGGTGTCAGCGGCAGCGCAGTCATCGGCGCACCAGTCAACGCAACAGTCAACGCACCAATCAGCGCACCACAGCGCTGGCACCGCCTCGGCTGCCGTCCCGGCCACCCGGCTGAAGCTTTCACTCGAACCCGCGATCCGCGCACGCCCCTCCGGTATCGCCGGGCCGCTGCTGCTGGGCGGCTATACGGTGCCGTTGCGCCAGATCGACTGACACCGCGTCAGTCTCGCCCGGCCTTGGCCGAGCTTGCATTTAA
>JANOYK010000057.1:0-9060 GCA_031428855.1 Burkholderiales bacterium
GTTTTGGCCGGGGCGCGGTTGATTTCGTCGGCCAGCAGCAGGTTGGTGAACACCGGGCCTTTGCGCGTCGAGAACTGGCCGTTGGAAGGGTCGTAAATGCTGTGGCCGGTGACATCGGACGGCATCAGGTCGGGGGTGAATTGAATCCGGCCAAACGCGCCGTCGAAGGTCTTGGCAATCGCGCGCACCAGCAGCGTTTTGCCGAGACCCGGCACGCCTTCAATCAACACATGGCCGCCGGCCGCGAGCGCGATCAGGCTTTGCTCAATCACGCCGGGCTGGCCGATCACTGCCTTGGCGATTTCGTCACGCATCGAGGCGAGCACGCGTGCGGCCTGGGCAGTCTGGTCGTCGGTGAGAGGCATGGTGAGTCCTTTGAATGAAGACGGTGAAAGTGGGACAGAGGAGGTGCGGTCGGCAAGAGGTGCGAAAAAGGCTGGATCGGATCCGGGCGTTACAGTTTCTGTGACAAGCGCTGCAGCACAATCGCATTGCGCACCAATTCACCGACCGAGCGCGCAGGCGCATCGAGCGCACGCGCCACCGCTTCGGGGCGGGCGGCGATCAGGCGCGCCAGCTCGGCATTGCGCTGGTCCGGGTTGCGCTGCGCGATGCCGGGGCGGCGCTCTTTAAGACGCTGCACAAACGCCGCGCGCAGCGTGGCGTAAATCTCCGGCGGCTCCATGTGCTTCCAGTAAAAACGGCCTGAGGCTTCGAGGTGGCTCAGCAATTTTTGCTCAGCCGGGGGCGCTTCAGGCGCAAGCGGTCCGAAGCGCGGCACCACGCGCCAGAGCCAGAGCAGAATCAACACCGCCAGACTCGTCAGCGCCAGCAGGGCGTGCTCGACCAGCCAATTCCACAGCGAGACATCATCATCGCCCCACACCAGGCGCAGCGCCGCTGACTGGTACTGCGGATTAAGGCGCAGCAGCTTGACAAACATTTCGGCGTGATCGTATTTGCCGATGTGGGTGGGCTGGGCTGACAACTCCTTGATGTCGAAGCTGCCGCGATAGGTGAGGAAATCGAAATTGGACATGGCCGTGACACGTCCGTTGCCGCGTGCGGCCGACACCATGCGCACGCCGGCGCGGTCGGTGACCACCCAGTAGCCGCTGATGGCCGGCTGGTCCAGATGCTGGTAGGCGTTGAACTCGACGTTCATCACGCGCGTGTCCCCGGCGAAGGCGACTTCGGTGATCTCGGCGTTGCGTGCGGGTTTGCGTTTGGGTACTGCCGGCACCGGCTGCGTGCGCGGCGCATTGTTCGCTTCGCGGTCTGATTTTGCGGCGGCATCTTGTTCTGTTTCGGCATCGACGCCGGTCTTACCAGCGGGCTTACCGTCAGGCTTACCGTCGGACTTACCGTCGGACTTGCCGTCGGACTTACCGTCAGACGTGCCAGCGGGTGGGTTGGCACGCGCACCGCCGTGCGTCACCGCCTTGCGCGCGAGGCCAAACGCGCCCAGCAGCGGGTCGGGGCGGCCCGGGTATTCGGCCTCGACAATCACATGCCCGCCGGCCTCGACCCACGCGGTGATGGCCTTGACACGCCCGGGCGTCATCAGCACGTGACGCCGGTCACCCAACAACAGCGTGCCGTTGGCGGGCAAGGTATCAAATTTTTGTGCGGGCCGCGCACCCACGGCCGGCTCCTCGAGCCGCAGGCCGCTTTGTTTGAGCAACAGGCGCAGCGCCAGATAAGGGTCTTGCTGCGCCTTGCCCGAGAGGCCCACATACACCGGTTTGCTAACGCGCTCGAAATTCATGAACCACCAGACCGCAGCGGCAATCACCAGCGCCAGGGCGAGAATGGGGGTGATGGGCAGGCGTTTCATGCTGCACCCGCCGGGGCTGGCGTTGTCGCCGGGGCGGTACGCGCAGCGGCAGCGCCACTGGCACCGTCACCACCACCACCGCTGCGCGGCCGCGTGCGCCGGTCGGCAGACGACGACGCAGGTGTCATGAAAAACTGCACCCATTCATCAATCAGGCCGGCCGCGATGCCGTCAGCCGGGTTGCGGCGCGCGTAGGCGATCAAACCCCAGGCCTCCACCAGACGGCCAAAGTACGCCGCCAGCACGCCCGGCCCGGCGCGGCTGACACGGCGCACGCAATCGCCTTCGGTGTCACTCGCGCGCACTTCAAGATCACGTTCGTAAATCAGCACCCGCAGCGCGCCGCGATACAGCAGCGACAGCGCGCCGCGCACATCACCCGCGGCCAGACACAGGTGCGCAGCGGCGGGAATGTCAGCCGGCAGACTCTCGGCGCGCAAGTCCATGCCAAACAGCACATCGGGCTTGTACAGAATGTTGCGGCCAAGCAAGTTGCCAAACCAGCCCAGGCGCTGCGACAGGAAATAGAGCAGCCAGCCGATGAACCCGATGGCCGCCATCCACACCGCCACACGCAACACCTCGGCCATGAACTGGGCGAACTTGATCCAGCCCGACAGATCGGGCGGCGCGCTGTCTTTGGCAGCAGGCGGATCGCCTTTGCGCATCCACACCTTGCGCTCTTCGTGTTGATTAAATTCCGGGCCGGCCAAAATCGATTGAATCGCCTTTTTTTCCATCGATCGGCCGGGTGGTATCGGCTTGAGATCGTTGGTGGGAGCGGGTTCTGGCGTGGTGGCCGGTATCGCTGCCGGTGTAACAGCCGATGCCGCAGACACCGCCGCCCCGGCGCTCACCTGCGCCTGCGCCTCGCCCACAGCCGCTGCTTGCCAAGCAAACAAGCCGCACCATGCAATCAACAGCGCACCCGCGCTTTGCCCAAGGCTGGCCTGCTGCGCCTGCACCCGTGCCGCCATGCGCTTGAAGGCGACTTCGAGGTCCCATCCTTCGAGCGCGGTGCGGCGGTTCAGATACAAGCTGAAACCTGCCGCGACATACAAGGGCTCGAGCACGCACTCGGCCAGCAGATAGGCGCCATTGAACAAATACTGGCTCAACAGCGATGGCTCGGTCTCGCCGAAATTGAAATAGTCGCCCAGGCGCAAGCTCAGTTGCATCCCTTCCGGCGACACCATCTTGAGCAAGCCATCAAGACCAAACATCAGCACGTAGACAAAGTGAATGATGACGATGGTGAGCCAGACAGCGTGGCCGCGCGCTTTTTTGTCGAGCACAGCCAGGCGCTCGCGCCGGTCACGGCCAGTCTGCCCTTCGAGTTGCGCTACTGCCAGATGAAAGCTGCGCGCAAAATCGAAACGCCCCAGCGTGAGCGCATGCAGCAAGCCGGTGCGCGGAATCTGTTTGAGACCCGCCAGCGTGGCGCGCCAGCGCGGCGTGGCACCGAACACTGATTGCGACAGCACATGCAGCGCGATGCGGTCAAACAGCGGCTTGAGCCACCACACCAGCAGCATGGCGATGGTGGGGTGACCCCAGAGCACAAGATTGACCAGCAGCGCGAAGCCGGCGTAAGGAATGATGAACGCCAAAAACAAATTCGCACCGGTGTGGCGCGCCAGCACCAGCCCGAGGTCGAACGACTCCCACGGGTTGCGCGCGCGCAGGGCGACGGTGAGGTCGTCAATCCGCATGGGCGGTGCCGGGAGAAACGCTGGCCACTGCGCTGCGGTTGCGTCCGGCAAAGAAAAAATACATCGCGAACAGCACCCAGAACGCGATGCCCACTGCGTATTTCACTTCAGGTGGAATCGAGGTCATCGACGACCAGAACGCTTCGATGAAGGCGGCAAAGGTGGTCATGCCGGCCGCGCCGTAGAGCAGGCGCACGGCAGGCACGGCAGCGATTTTGAGCGCGGCGCTGCGCGTCAAGCGCCCCGGTGCCACCAGCGCCCAGCCGAGTTTGAGGCCGGCTGCGCCCGAGATGGCGGCCCCCAGCAACTCCCACGAGCTATGCCCGGCCACGAAACCCCAGAAGGTCTGGATGTAACCCAATTGCGTCAAATGCCCGGCCACCGCGCCAATCGAGATGCCGTTGAAGACCATGAAGAAAATCGAGCCGAGGCCAAACACCAGGCCGCCGGCAAAACACTGGAAATCAATCTTGACGTTGTTCCAGATATAGAAGCCGAACATCATGACCTGGCTGCCGGCTTCACGCTGCGGGCCGAGCACGCGGTTGGCCGGGGCGTACATGCTCTCGTACTCGCGCAGTTGCTCCGGGCTGGCGAGGTAGTGAACGAACTCGGGGAACACCTGCAGCAGCGCGATCAGCCCGAGCAGCGGAATGAACAACAGGCCAATCGCGATCCACACCAGCAGCGATTCCTGGCGGATCAATTGTGGAAAACCGTGGCCGATAAACCCGGTGATGGCGTTGAGCGCGTTGCTGCGCGCGCCGTACAAGGCTTGATGGCCGCGCAGTGCAAGCTGGTTCAGGTAGTCCACCAGATCGGGGCTGTAGGCGCGGTCGCGCGCGAGCGCGAGGTGGTGCGCGAGGGCGCGGTAGCGGTGCGGCCATTGGCGTGCGACGTCGGCACGCGAGAGCGCGACGCCTGCCATCGCGCTGCCGCGCGTGGCACCCTTGCCAGAACCGCTCCCACCATAACCGCTCCCACCAAGGGTTTCCAGCCATCTCTCAAATTCCTGCCAGTCTTTGCGATGGCGTGTTTCAAACAGGGATTGGTTCATGCGCGGCTCATCTGATGTTGGTCGCGCCGGTCAGGCCGGTTTGCCGCGTTGATAGTGCGCAATACCGAGCAGCACCTGGGCTGGTTCGCGCGCGGCGCCCACCAGCGGTGCGGCGTGCTCGGCCACTTCATTGGCACGCTCGTCGGTGAGGGTGTGAAAGCGCTCGGCAAAATCGAGCACGGCGCGCTTTTCAGTGAGGGTGAGCGCAACGGCGGGGCTAAGCGGACGCGCGTCCGGAATCGCGCCGCGCACGCCGGGCTTGTCGCGGTAGGCGACGATGGTGCCGGCGGCAAAATCACCGAGGCGTTTGAAATCGCGCGAGAGCAGCATCGAGATCAGGCCGAAGGCGTAGAGCATCGGCAAAAAATCGACCGCGCGCAGCAGGTTGCGTGTGAGCGATGCGCCGAAGGTGACGGGCGTGCCATTATCGTTAAGCACCACCAGCCCGAAGGCGCGCTTGCCCGGGGTGGCACCATTCCACCAGACCTCACACACCACCGGGTAAAACCATTCGAGCAAAAACGCGATGATGAGGATCAGGCCTTTGCCGGCCCCGCCAATGTGGCCGAGCAGACCCGCGATGGCACCGAACAGCGCCACCCGGATCGTCAGATCAATCGCAAACGCGAGCGCGCGTGGCACCGGCCCGGCCAGACGCAGGGTCAACTCAAACCCTTCCGGCGTGGGCACCCGGCGCAATGTGTCAAGCATCAGGCAGCGCCGTCAATCTTCTGCGGCGACGATGACCTTGGTATCACAAATCAGGTCGTGAATGCAGCGCCGGTCTTCGCGGAAGATGAACAACACATTGACCAGACTGAACAGCGGCCCGATGAACGGCACACTGCCCATGACCCAGGTGAGGATCAAGCGCATGAAAAACAGACGCGAAAAGCTGGCGTCGGAATCATCGGTGCGTACGATGCGGATGCCTGAGGCTTTTTTGCCGATGGTCTGGCCGCGCTGGGCCAGCAGCACGCCGTTCCAGCCGATGATGCCGAGGATTACCAGCGCCGATAGACTGCCCCCCAGCATGGGCTTGCCGTAGAACACCGCAAACGGCAGTAAGGCCACCACATAAATCATCACGTCGATGATGGCGGCGCGCAGGCGCTGAAAGCGGCTGGCCAGTTCGGCTTCGCTGTCCACATCGATCACGGCAGCGCGCGGGGCGGCGTAGAGATTGGCGGCGGGTTTGGGTGGCGGATCGAAGGCCGGTAAAGCGGCTGGTGAGGCGGCTGGTGCGGCGGCTGGTAACACGGCCAGCACGCCAGCCGGAGCGGCGGCCGCACGCGGCGGCGGCGTGACGTTTGGCGCTGGCGTTAACGCCAAGGGCGTGCGTGCGGGTGCTGGCTTGGGTGGCGCAAATCGATTCTCTGGCGGTGTGCTCACGGTTTTTTTCCAGGTGATGGGGGCGCTGTGGGAGGAGGTGGCGGCACGCCGAACACGGCGGTGAAGCTGGAGTAAAAAGACAGGATGATGGCACACACGACGATCAGCATGTAGGGCACCAGCAGAGCTGCCACCAGCAGCGCGCTTTGCGGCGCGCGCGGCAGGATCGCGCCCAGCACGGCACCCGCAGCCATCGGCAGGATCAGCATGAACACGATCCAGCCCATGCCGTAGACCAGGAATGCGCCGGTGTTGCGCCAGGCCGCGAAAAAGCTGAAGAACAATGCCTTGACCGCGCCCATGCCGTGCCAGTAGCACAGGGCTGGCGCAAACCAGAATGCCAGCATCACCGGCGCGTAAAGCAGCAGCGCCACCAGACCGCCGCTGCGCAGTTCAAACACCATGCCGGGCGGCAATTTTTTGGGGAGTGCTTGGGGCGCACCGCTGGGCAGGCTGCTGGCTGCCTCGCCGGTTGCGCCGCTTGGCACACCGGCGGGTACACCGCTGGGCGCATCACCCGGCACACCGGCGGGTACACCGCTGGGCGCATCACCCGGCATGCCGGCCGCCATCTCGGGCGGTGCGAGGCGCAGCAATACATCGCCGCCAATCACCTGGCTGATGAGCATCAGCACCAGCATGCAGACCAGATACATCACACCGAGGATCAACTGCTGGCGCCGGTTGTGCCGCAACGGCAAAAATAAATGCGAGGGCAGCGGCGGGGTTTTTTGCTGCGCTGCCTGGCACGCTGCCATGTAGCCTGCTGCCAGGCCGGGCACGGTCAGGATCAGGACGATCATGCCGGCCACCGGCACTGAACCGGCGAGCAGCAGCATGGTCCAGTAAAACAGCAGCAGCAGCAGCCAGAACGCCGGATAGAGACGGAACAGTGAAAAACCGTGCAGCACCCAGAGCCAGCCGTACAGGGCCGGCAGGGTTTTGGCTTGCGGTGTGGCGGCGGCCGCAGGCTGGGCCGCGCCATCGGGTGGTGGAGGCGGTGGATGAGGTGGTGGTGGCGACGGCGGGAGCGGCGCTGGCCCAGGTGCGGACGCGTCAGTCACCGCTGTCTCCGGCGGCGGCGGAGTCGAGGCAGGGCCGTCGGGCGTGGGTGGCATCAAACAATCCAGGGTAGGGAGGCGGCGGAGCGGCGCCATTGCAGGATACGCCCGAAATGGCCGGGGTCGTGCGGGGTAATCATCTCGCCCGCGCGCGGCAGATGAAAATCATACAGCCGCGATAGCCAGAACCGCAACGCGCCGGCGCGCAGCATTACCGGCCAGGCAGCATGCTCGGCCGCGCCCAACGGGCGCACCTGATGATAGGCGGCGAGGAAAGCCTGCACTTCGAGGGCAATCAGTTCGCCTGTGCGCGGGGCACCGCTGCCGTCAGACGCATCGGCATCATGCGCAATGCACCAGTCGTTGACACACACCGCCACATCAAACAGCAGGCAGTCGCGCCCGGCGAAATAAAAATCAATAAACCCGCCGAGGCGGCTGCTGCCATCGGCCTCCTGCTCGAACAGCACATTGTCGCGGAACAGGTCCGCGTGAATTGGGCCGCGCGGCAGGGTGTCGTGCCGGTGCGCGGCCTGAAACTGCAACTCGTCTTCGAGCAAGGCGCGCGTGGGCGCGTCGAGATAGGGGTGCAGTCGCGGCGCGGTGACGGCCCACCAGTGCGGGCCGCGCGGGTTGTCCTGCGCGCCGGCAAAATTCTGCCCGGCCAGATGCATGAAGGCGAGCATCGCGCCGACCTGGGCGCGCTCGGCGTTGGACGGGCGCAGATGCGATTGCCCCGGCAAGCGCCGCACGATGGCGGCCGGCTTGCCCTTGAGCAGATGAAAGTTGCGGCCATCACGCCCCTTCACCGGGCCGGGGCAGGGCACGCCCGCGCTCGACAGATGCGCGGTGAGGTCGAGATAAAACGGCAGCTCGGCTTCGGTCAACTTCTCAAAAATGGTGAGCACATAGTCGTGCTGCACACCATCGAGACGGGTGGTGAGAAAGAAGTTGCTGTTCTCAATCCCGGCTGCAATGCCGCGCAATTGAACCGGTGCGCCTAACGCGTACTGCGCCAGCCAGGGGGCAAGTTCGTCGAGCGTGAGAGAGGTGAAAACCGCCATGCGCGAAAGGAGATTGAGTGCCGGGCCAGCGTTAAAACGTGCCGATCACCCACAGCGGGACGCTGATACTGCGCCCCTCAGCCTGACCGGTTTGCGGGATCAACTGGCCGCCGCCGGTCTGATCGAGCAGGATGTAAGGCGTGCCGCCCGGCGGTGTGACGCGCACCATGTAGAGCTTGCCGTTGACGCGGAATTCTTCGACCTTGTCGCTGCCGCGCTGGCGGATCGTGATCTCGGGTTCGAGCTTGGGATCAATCGGCATCTGCGGCGGCATCGATACCTCGGGCAAAGGTTCGAGCACCGGCGGGGTTTGCGCCAGTGCGGGCGCGGCGGCGGCGATGGCGGCGGCGGCGAGCATCACCCGCAGGGAGGACTGGAGGGAAGTGCGAAGTGAGTTCATGCGGTTCATTTTAGCAAGGCACTGCGTGTGCGAAGCCCAATTTGTTTGCGGCAGATCAAAGTGGATGCAATTTGGTTGCAGTCAAGCTGCAATCGCGCCGCAATTGGGCTGCAATCACGCTCCAACCAGCGCCTACAAATAGAGCATGCGTTCACGCTCGGAAGCCGACGGCGTGAAGCCGCGGGTTTCGTAAAAACGGAAAATCGTATCAACGATCTGATCCGGATCGTCGAGCACCGTCAACAGATCCACATCTTCGGGCGCAATCAATTTATCCGTCACCAGACGCGTCTTGATCCACTCAATCAGCCCGCCCCAAAACGCGCTGCCCGCCAGCACGATCGGCATTTTTGGCGTCTTGCCGGTTTGAATCAGGGTCAGCACCTCGGTCAATTCATCGAGCGTGCCAAAGCCGCCCGGCATCACCACATAGGCACCGGCACTTTTCACGAACATCACCTTGCGGGCAAAAAAGTGTTGAAAGGTGAGCGACACATCCTGGTACCCATTGCCGCCTTGTTCGAATGGCAGCACGAT
>JANOYK010000058.1:0-12485 GCA_031428855.1 Burkholderiales bacterium
CGCGACAAATGGGCGCTCATGTCCTGCTCGTCCGACACCAGGCACGAAGGCGAATCGGTCAAGCGGTGCGTCAGCCGCACTTCTTTGACCTTATCGCCCAGCGTATCCGTGATTTTCTTGATGAGGTCTTTGTATTCACCCTCGGCCGACTCCTGTTCTTTTTTGTCGGCTTCGTCTTCAAGCTTGCCCAGGTCCAGCCCGCCCTTGGCGACCGACACCAAGGACTTGCCTTCAAATTCGGTGAGGTTGGACACCACCCATTCATCGACGCGGTCTGACAGCAGCAGCACTTCGATCCCTTTTTTGCGGAACACTTCGAGGTGCGGGCTGTTCTTGGCGGCGAGGAAGGTTTCGGCGGTGACGAAGTAAATCTTGTCCTGCCCCTCTTTCATGCGCGCGAGGTAATCGGCCAGCGTGACGGTCTGGTCCGTGGTGTCGGCTTTGGTTGAGGCAAAGCGCAGCAGCTTGGCAATGCGCTCCTTGTTGGCGTGGTCTTCACCGATGCCTTCCTTGAGCACCGCGCCAAACTCTTTCCAGAAGGTGGTGTATTTGGCCTTCACCTTGTCGTCTTCGGAAGTGGCGGCGGCATCGGCCATTTCTTCAAGCGTGGACAGCACGCGCTTGGCGCAGCCATCACGGATCGCCTTGACATCACGCGACTCCTGCAGCAGCTCGCGCGAGACATTGAGCGGCAGATCGTTCGAGTCAATCACGCCTTTGACAAAGCGCAAATATTTGGGCATCAACTGCTCGGCGTCGTCCATGATGAAGACGCGGCGCACATAGAGCTTGATGCCGTGCTTGCGCTCGCGGTCCCACAGATCAAACGGCGCGCGTGCCGGGATGAACAGCAACTGGGTGTATTCCTGGCGGCCTTCGACGCGGCTGTGGGTATAGGCCAGCGGCGCTTCGAAGTCGTGGCCCACATGTTTGTAAAACTCGTGGTACTGCTCCTCGGTGATGTCGTTTTTGGAACGGGTCCAGAGCGCCTTGGCCTGGTTGACCGGCTCTTCCTCGTCCTTCACCACCATCTCGTTCTTGTCTTTGTCCCACTCCTCTTTTTTCATCAGTACCGGAATGGCGATGTGGTCAGAATATTTGGTCAGGATCGATTTGAGTTTCCAGCTCGACAGGAAATCGTCTTCGCCCTCGCGCAGTTCGAGGATCACATCAGTGCCGCGCCCGCTCCGCTCGGCCGCTTCAATCGTGAAGTCGCCCTCACCTGCCGACTCCCAGCGCACCGCTTCTGATTCGCCCGCGCGTCGTGTCACCACTGTGAGTTTTTTGGCGACGATGAAGCCGGAATAAAACCCGACCCCGAACTGCCCGATCAGGTTGGCATCTTTGGCCTGGTCGCCGCTCAACGTCGAGAAAAACTCGCGCGTGCCCGATTTGGCGATGGTGCCGAGATTGGAGATCACTTCGGCGCGGTTCATGCCGATGCCGTTGTCCGAAATCGTGATGGTGCGTGCCGCCTTGTCGAAGCCGACGCGGATGTTCAGTTCGCTGTCGCCGCCGTACAGACTGTCATTGTTGAGGGCTTCAAAGCGCAGTTTGTCGCAGGCGTCGGACCCGTTGGAGATCAACTCACGCATAAAAATCTCCTTATTCGAGTACAGCGAGTGAATCATCAGGTGCAGCAGTTGCTTCACCTCGGCCTGAAAATGCAGATTCTCTTTGGGGGGCTGTGTTGCGTGTCCGGCTTGCGCTTCCATTCTGTTGCTCCTTGTATGCAGGTCCCGGGCGGATCCGGCGCGGCACTGCCGCTTGTCTCTGCGTCTCTGTCAATGCCATCGTTTAAAAACGCCACGGCTAAAAACGCCACGGCTCGCGCGAGATATGGCGGTGTGCGCAGCCCTTTTCAAGCCCTTTGGCGGAGGTATTTTCACTCTGCTTGGCTTAAAATCCGGCATCCTGCAAGACATCCCCGCGCCATCCCCGGCCAGCCCCCGCCCATGCATCACACCCGCCGCTGTTTCACCGCCCGCAGCTTGACTGCGCTCTGGCACATGCTGCTGGCCGCTGCACTGCTGGGCGCTGGGCCGGCTGCCGCCCAGAGCACCGTCACGGTGGTCACTTCCTTCCCCAAGGAACTCACCGACGCCTATAAAAAGGCATTCGAGGCCAAACATCCGGGCACGAGAGTGGAAATATTGAGCAAGAACACCACGGCCGCTATCGCCTTTGTGCGCGAGTTGGGCCTTGGCAGCCGCCCTGACGTGTTCTGGGCCTCGGCCCCGGACGCATTCGAGGTGCTGGCCAAAGACGGCCTCCTGACCAAATACGACGGCGCCAACAAAGCCGTGCCGGCCAAGATCGGCGCTTACCCCATCAATGACCCGAAAGGTTTTTTTTACGGTCAGGCGCTGGCGGGCTATGGCCTGATGTGGAACACGCGCTATCTCAAGGCCCACCAGCTGGCCGAACCCAAACAATGGGCCGACCTCGCCAAGTCCGCTTATTTCGGCCATGTCGCCACCTCGTCGCCATCGCGCTCCGGCACGACCCACCTTACGGTTGAAACCATTTTGCAGGGCGAAGGCTGGGCCAGGGGCTGGTCGCAACTATTGCAAATTGCCGGCAACAGCGCGGCGATTACGGAGCGCAGCTTCGGCGTGCCCGATGGCGTTTCCAGCGGGCAATACGGGATTGGTCTGGTGATCGATTTTTTCGGACTGGCAGCGAAGAATGCCGGCTTCCCGGTCGAGTTCGTGTATCCCGAGAACACTGCCATCGTGCCGGCCAACATTGGCTTGGTGGCCGGGGCGAAAAATGCGGGAGCAGGCAAGCGCTTTATTGATTACACGCTATCGGACGAAGGTCAGGAACTGTTACTCAACCCCAAAATCAGCCGCTTGCCAGTGCTGCCAGGCGTCTACAGCAAGGCGGCGCAGGGATACCCCAATCCGTTCTCGGGATCGATCCGTGCCAAAGTCAATTTCGATGCAAGCCTGTCGGAAGAGCGCTATTATTTGGTGGTGTCGCTATTCGACCAGATGATCACGTTCCGCCACAAGGAATTGCAGGCGGCCACGAAGGCGATTCACGAAGCTGCCGCGAAACTGGCCGCCAAGCCGCATCCGCAAGGTGCGAAGCTGCTTGCTGATGCGCGTGATCTTGCCTTCACCCCCGCCGTCGACGAGGCACGTGCCAAAGACAAGGGCTTTCTCGCGGTGTTTCGCGCCACCAAAAAAACGGCGGACGTGACCAGACAATTGTCGGCGCTGGAGGAGCGCTGGAGCGCGGAGGCGAAGCGCAACTACGCGCGCGCGGCCGAGCTGGCGTTACAGGCCGGCAATTTGGCACGGTAACAGGCACAATGCAAACCATCCTGATGATCAAATCAACGCGTTCATCGGCGCACGATGAGAACAGGCCATTTTTCAGGAGGAAGATAAAAATGCACACCCCATACAAATGGGCACGGGCGCTTGCCGTTGCCGCATTTTTCGCCAACGCCAGCACTGCTGCTGAAACCGGCGTGACCAGTGATGCCATTTTGCTCGGCCAATCGTGCGCGCTTACCGGGCCGGCGGCCGAGCTCGGCACCGAAATGCGCCTCGGCGCGCAGGTCTATTTCAACCAGGTCAATCAGGCCGGCGGCGTGCATGGCCGGCAGATCAAGCTGACCACGCTCGACGACGGCTACGAACCCGACCGCGCAGCCGCCAACACCAAAAAGCTGATCAACGAAGACAAGGTATTTGCCCTGTTTGGCTACGTTGGCACGCCGACGGCGAATGCATCATTACCCATCTTCACCGAGGCCAAGGTGCCGTTCTTTGGCGCCTTCACCGGGGCGGAATCGCTGCGCAATCCGTTCAATCGCTACATCTTCAACGTACGTGCGAGCTACTTTGACGAGACCGAAAAGATCGTCGAACACCTGACTGTGCTGGGTGTGCGCAACATCGCCGTGTTTTACCAAAACGATGCCTATGGACAGGCCGGTCTCACCGGCGTCACACGTGCTCTGACCAAGCGCAACATGAAAATTGCCGGCACCGCGACGGTTGAGCGCAATACCGTTGCCGTCGATGCCGCTGTCAAGACACTGGTGCCGCAGAGCCCGGATGCGATCGTGATGATCTCGGCCTACAAATCCATCGCAGCCTTCGTGCGTGCCTCCAAAAAGGCCGGCTACACGGGGCAGTATCACAATGTATCTTTCGTTGGCAGCCGCGCCCTGGCAGAGGAACTGGGGACGGAAGGTTATGGTGTGGCGGTAACACAAGTGGTGCCATTCCCCTTTTCAGGCAGCACGCCGGTGGTGCGCGACTACTTGTTGGCACTCAAAGCCGCAGGGTCCGCGCAGCCCTCGTTCACCAGTCTTGAAGGGTATATAGCTGCGCGCGTATTCGTCGAAGGTCTCAAACGCGCCGGCAAGGACCTCACGCGCGACAAGTTCATTGGCGCGCTTGAATCGATCAGCAATACCGAGCTTGGCGGCTTCAATGTCAATTTTTCTCCCAAGAGCCATAACGGCTCATCGTTCGTGGACCTGACCATGATCGGGCGCAATAAAGCCTTCGTGCGCTAGCCGCCCCGGCACAGCGCCTGCGCGGAGTCGATGCAGTTGCAGCGTGCCCAATCCGGTGTCGCGGGTGCCTTGGATACCTCAGGCAGCTCCGCTCCCTCGGGTACCGGCACCAATGCCGGCAAACTCAATGCCGGCAAACTAACTGCACCGTCCGAGGCAGGCGGCATTGCACTCGCCATCGCCGCCGCCGCCTTCCTGCTGTTGTTCCTGGTGATCCCGGTGGCGACCGTGATCCGTGCCGCCTTTGCCGACGGAGCGGGTGGCCTGACCTTCGGCCACTTTGGTGCCTTCTTCGGCCTCACGCTGATGCGCGAGTCCTTTGTCAACAGTCTCGTGGTGGCGCTGCTGTCGGTGCTGTGTGCATCGATCATCGCAGTCCCGCTCGCCTATCTCACCGCGCGCTTCGCGTTTCGCGGCGCATTGCTGATCCAAACGCTCGGTGTGCTGCCGCTGATCATGCCGCCGTTTGTCGGCGCGGTGGCGATGCAATTGATCTTCGGTAAAAGCGGCAGCGTCAATCTGCTGCTGTCGGAACACTTTGACATCACCCTGCCGTTCATGGAAGGTCTGGCCGGCGTGGTGTTTGTCGAGAGCCTGCATTACTTTCCGTTCATTCTGCTCAACCTCACGGCGGCGCTCGCGAACATCGACAGCGCCATGGAAGAAGCCGCGCAAAACCTTGGCAGCAGCGGCTTTGCGCTGTTTCGCCGCGTGGTGTTTCCGCTCGCGCTGCCCGGTTACGTGGCCGGTGCTTCGCTGGTGTTCGTCAAGGTGTTCGATGACCTCGGCACGCCCTTGGTACTCAACGTCACCAACATGCTGGCGCCGCAAGCCTATTTGCGCATCACCTCGGTGGGCCTCGAAGACCCGGTGGGCTACGTGATCTCGGTGCTGATGATCGCCTTCTCGGTGCTGGCGATGTGGCTGGCCAGCCTGACACTGCGCAATCGTGATTACGCGACCACTCAGCGCGGCGGTGCAGCGGCGGCCAAACGCGCATTGCGGCCCTGGCAGGCGGTGCTCGCCTATGGCTGGGTAGTGCTGATGCTGCTGCTCACGCTGTCACCGCACATCGGCCTGTTGCTGCTGTCGTTTGCCAAGGTGTGGAGTTTTTCGCCCCTGCCCGAGGCCTATACGCTGGAGCACTACGCCACCATGTTTGGCGACAGCGGCGGCATGCTCGGCAACACCCTGCTCTATTGCGGGCTGGCGGCGTTGATCGACGTGCTGCTTGGCGTCACCATCGCGTGGCTGATCCTGCGCTCGCGCCTGCCGCTGATGAAGTCGCTCGACTTCATCGCCACCGCAAGCCTGGCGATCCCCGGTCTGGTGCTGGCGATCGGCTATCTGCGCACCTTCCGCGATGTGGAGATCAACGGTGTAGCCCTGGCCGGTTCGTGGCTGTTGATCATGCTGGCGTATTCGATCCGGCGCCTGCCCTACGCCCTGCGCGCCTGCGTGGCGGCGTTGCAGCAAGTGCATGTGTCGCTGGAAGAGGCCGCGCAGAATCTCGGTGCCTCGCGCACGCGCACCATGCAGCGCGTGATGGTGCCACTGATGGCGGGCGGCATTCTGGCGGGCTTCGTCACCAGCTTCATCACGGCAGCGGTGGAGTTGTCTGCCACACTGCTGCTCACCACCTCACAGGGGCAGGCACCGATGAGCTACGGCATTTATCTCTACATGCAGTCGATTGCCGGGCGCGGCCCGGGTGCCGCGCTCGGTGTGCTCGCGCTGGTGGTAGTGGCGCTCGGCACCTTCTGCGCCAACCGGGTGATGCGCTCGCTCCAGCATGGTCGCCAAGAGTTGCCATGATTGACCCGGATCGATCCGCCGGTCACGCCGCAGTTGAGGGCGCATGCGAGGTGCAAATCCACCACATCGCGCTGTCTTACGACGGCGGACGCACCCAGGTGCTCAAGGATATTTCGCTCGACATCCGGGCCGGTGAATTGTTCGCCCTGCTCGGCCCGTCGGGTTCGGGCAAATCCACCTTGCTGCGCCTGATCGCCGGCTTCAACACCGCGCAATCGGGCCAACTGCTGGTGGGCGGTGAAGACATTTCACAGGTGCCGCCGCACCAGCGCAACATCGGTATGGTGTTTCAAAACTATGCGCTGTGGCCGCACATGACGGTGCGCGACAACGTGGCATTTGGTCTGGTCGAGCGGCGCTGGGCGCGCAGCGCGATCGACACCAAGGTAGCCGAGATGTTGAGCCTGGTCGGTCTCGAAGACTACGCAGCGCGCCGCCCCAATCAACTCTCCGGCGGCCAGCAACAGCGCGTGGCGCTGGCACGCACGCTCGCCATCAGCCCGCGTGTGCTGCTGCTCGATGAGCCGCTCTCCAACCTCGACGCCAACCTGCGCGTACAGATGCGCGAAGAATTAAAGCGCCTGCAGCGCCGCCTCGGCATCACCACCATTTTTGTCACGCACGATCAGGAAGAAGCACTCACCACCTGTGACCGCATCGCCGTGATGGACGGCGGCATCGTGCAGCAAGTGGGCCGCCCCGATCAACTCTACGACGACCCGGTCAACCGCTTTGTGGCGCGCTTCATCGGCAGCGTCAATCTGCTGCCGGCGCGCGTGCTGCGTGATACCGAGGCGGCCGAAGCAGTCACGCGTCAACTCAAAGCGGTCAGAGTCGAATCAGACGTGTTCGGTATCATCACAGTCCCCGCGCATTCGGTGCCACCCAGCGAAACGCGCGGCGAACTCGCCCTGCGCCCGCTTGCGATGCACCTCGCGCCCGAAGGCACGGCCGCCCGCCCGGACGACATCGTGATCGCCGGGCAGATCGTAGAGCGCTAGTTCATGGGCTAATACGTGCGCTACCGCGTGCTCACGGTGGGCGGCTCCGGCAGTGTCGAGGGCACTGAAAGTACCGGTGGCACACTTCTGACGATCGATCAATCACACCGCGCCCACACGCCGCTGCTCGCCGCGCGCACGCGTGTACGTATAGCCGTATCGCCGCGCGAGTTCCGCTTTTTGGCGGACTGAAATTCTCACCGGGCAATTTCCCTGAAACCGTTGGTGTGTGCGGGTCTGTGGCGATCATCACGCCAACACCCGCACACACCAACGGTTTGCGCGATATGGAAATTTTTATTTCTTGAACTTCGCCGCCAGCGCCGTAGCACCTGCGCGCAGCAAGCCGACATCACTGCCCACCGCCACAAACAGCGCGCCCAGATCGAGCATGCGCTGGCCGTCGGCCTCGCCCACCAGAATGCCGGGGGCCTTGCCGTGCGAGCGGATGCGTTTGATCGCATCGGCAATCGCGCCCTGTACTTCCGGGTGGGGAATGTCGCCCAAATGGCCGAGATCGGCCGCCAGATCATTCGGGCCGATGAACACGCCATCGATGCCATCAACCTTGCAGATGGCGTCGAGGTTGTCGAGCGCGACGCGGGTTTCGGTCTGCACCAGCACGCAGATTTCGCGGTTGGCTTTTTTCAGGTAGTCATTGATCCAGCCGTATTGCGCGGCGCGCGAACTGCCGGCCACACCGCGAATGCCTTCGGGCGGGAAGCGCGTAGCTGCCACCGCTGCGGCGGCTTCTTCGGCGTTTTGCACATAGGGCAGCAGCACGGTTTGCACGCCGGCGTCGAGATAGCGCTTGATGAGCACCAGGTCGTTCCAGGCCGGGCGCACCACGGCTTGCGCGGTGCTGCGCTCGTTTTGCATCGCCATCAGTTGCAGCGTGACATGGGCCGGATCGTTTGGGCAGTGCTCGGTGTCGAGCAGCATCCAGTCGAAGCCGGACGGCGCGCACGACTCGACCACCTGCGGCGACCAATAGCTCATCCACAGGCCGATTTGCGGTTTTCCCGCGAGGAGGTTTTTCTTGAAATGATTGACGGGCAGTTCCACGGTGTTGCTCCTTTTTTCAGGTTGGGGTTAACGATAGGTGATAGCGATGACTTCAAGTTCTTCCTTGCCGGCCGGCGTCATCAGTTGCACCAAATCGCCTTCGCGCGCTTTGAGCAGCGCGCGCGCCACCGGCGAGATCCAGCTGATCTTGCCCTTGAGCGGATCGGCTTCATCGACACCGACAATCTGCACGGTGTTTTCGCTGCCGCTGGAGGGCGCATAAGTGACGGTGGCACCGAAAAAAATCTGCTCCGCATTTTCTTGCCGCGCCGGATCCACCACCTCGGCCGCTTCAATCCGCTTCGATAAAAAGCGGATGCGGCTGTCGATCTGGCGCAGGCGGCGCTTGCCGTAAATGTAGTCACCGTTTTCGGAGCGGTCGCCGTTGGAGGCGGCCCAGGTGATGGTCTCGACCAATTTGGGGCGCTCGTTGCGGAACAATTCGTCGAACTCGGCTCTCAAACGCGCGTACCCTTGCGGTGTGATGTAATTCTTCGTGCCGTCTGGCAGCTTGGGCGCGTCGATCGGTTCATCATCGTCGTCTTCGCGCTCTTTGGTGAATGCCTTGCTCATGGTTTTCTCATGACTTGACACCGGCATTGCAATGAAATTTCATCCTGCCATTTTACCTACCGGCCCCGATTCCATGACCCATCCGTATCGATTTTTCGCGCCATTGCTGCGTGCCGTCTTTTTTTTCTCCTTTGTCTTTGGCAGTCTGGCGCACGCGCAGCTTCCCGCTGGTGTCGTGGCAGGGCCAAAAATGGGCGGCGTCGAGGAATACCAGTTGGCCAACGGCTTCAAGGTGTTGTTGCTCGAAGACCGCTCGCAGCCGCAGATCACGACCAACATTACTTATTTGGTCGGTTCGCGCCACGAGGGCTACGGCGAGGCCGGCATGGCGCACCTGCTCGAACATCTGGTGTTCAAAGGCACGCCCAAGCACAAGGACATCAAGGCCGAGTTCACTGCACGCGGCGCGCGCTGGAACGGCACCACCTACTTTGACCGCACCAATTATTTTTTAACCTTCACTGCCAACCGCGCCAATCTCGAATGGGCGATTGAGTTGGAAGCGGACCGCATGATCAACTCGCACATTTCGCGCGCCGACCTCGACAGCGAAATGACGGTGGTGCGCAACGAGTTTGAATCGGGTGAAAACAATGTGGGCGGGGTGCTGGCGCAAAAAATTGCGCGCATCGCCTACCAGTGGCACAACTATGGCCGGCCCACCATCGGCAACCGCTCCGACATTGAAAACGTGCCGATCGAGCGCCTGCAGGCGTTCTACCGCACCTATTACCAGCCAGACAACGCGGTGCTGGTGATTGCCGGTGACTTTGACCGCGAGGCCACACTGGCGCTGGTCAATCAGCATTTCGGCGCGCTCCCGAAACCGGCGCGCACACTGCTGCGCACCTACACCGATGAAGCGCCGCAAGACGGTGAACGCGAGGTGCTGCTGTCACGCACTGGTGAGAACCGCATTCTGATGGCGTTCTATCACGCGCCGGCCGGCACCCATCCTGACTTTGCGGCGGTCGATGTGCTGGCGCTGGTGCTGGGCGATTCACCCACTGGCCGTCTGCACAAGGCGCTGGTCGAAACCAAAATCGCCACCGGTGTGTCAGGCAGTGACATCATGCTGGCCGAGCGCGGCGGCCTGCGCTTTGCCGCTTCCGCTCCCAAGAGCGCGCCGGCCGCGCCGATGCGCGAGGCGCTGCTCAAAACGGTGGAAGGTCTCGCAAGCGACCCGATCCGTGCGGATGAAGTCGAGCGCGCCAAGCAGCGCATCCTGACGCAGATGGATGTGGCGCTGACCAAGACGGCGTCATTCGCTACCGGCCTCACCGAATGGATTGCGTTGGGCGACTGGCGTTATTTTTTCCGTTATCGCGATTACATCAATGGCGTGACTGCCGAGTCAGTCAATCAAGCGGCGCGCACGTATTTGATTCCGTCCAACCGCACGCTCGGGCAGTTCGATCCAGTAGAACAAGTGCCGCAGCGCGCTGCCCTGCCGCAGCGGCCTGATCTTGCGGCAGCGCTGAAAGATTACGCCGGCCCGCCCGGCATCGGCGGCGGCGAGGCGTTCGATCCGGCACCCGCCAACATCGAAGCGCGCACCACCCGCTTCACGCTCGCCAATGGCATGCGGGTGGCGTTCCTGCCGAAAAAATCACGCGGCGGCATGGTGAGCGCAGCACTGTCGTTTCAGTACGGCACCGAGCAGTCCAAGTTTGGCCGCGGCCAAGCCTGCGGTTATGCCGGAGCCATGCTGATACGCGGCACCAAATCGAAATCGCGCGAGGACATCCGCAACGCCATCACGGCCTTGCGCACCAATTTGTCGGTGGGTGGCGGCGGCGGCAGCATTGAAGTGCCGGTGGCGGGACTGGAGCCGAGTCTGCGCCTGATGGCAGAGATTTTGAAACAGCCGCGATTTGATGAAGCCGAGTTTGAACAATTGAAACGGCAATCGATTGCCGGGATTGAGTCGGCGCGCACCGAACCCTCATCGGTCTCCAGCCTGGTGCTGGCGCGTCATTTAAACCCGCATCCGCGCGGTCACTGGGCCTACACCGCCACACTCGATGAGCAGCTCGATGATGCGCGCCGCGTCACACTGGGCGAGGTGCGGCGCTGCTACGAGGATTTCTTTGGCTTGTCGCAAGCCCAGCTCGCCATCAGCGGTGATTTTGATCCCGAAAAAATCCGGCCAGTGCTGGCCGAATTGTTTGGCGGTTTCAGCCGCAGCGCGCCCTATGCGCGGATTCCGGCCCAAACCCGCAATGCGCCGCCCATCTCCGAAGAGCTGGTGACACCGGACAAGGCCAACGCCACCTTGCGCGCCGTGATCGCGCTCAACCTGCGTGACGATGATCCGGACTATCCGGCGCTGGCGCTGGCCAACTATTTATTCGGCGGCTCGATTGATGCGCGCCTGGCCAAGCGCATCCGCGAAAAGGACGGCTTGAGTTATTCGGTCGGCAGCGGACTGTCGGCATCCACTCTTGACCGTGAAAGCCGCTGGAGCGCCTCGGCCATTTTTGCGCCGCAAAACCGCGCGCGGGTGGAGGCCGCCATGCGTGAAGAGCTGGAGCGCGCGCGGCGTGATGGTTTCACCGCAGACGAGGTCAACAACGCAATTGAGGCAATCCTGCAATCACGCCGTCTGGGCCGCTCATCCGACATGAGCCTCGCGGGCAAACTCGCGTCCGACCTGTACTACGGTCGCACCTATGAGTGGGACGCAGCGCTCGAAGCGAAGATCAAGGCGGTGACACCGGAGTCGGCGCAGGCGGCATTTGTCAAGCACATTGACCCGGCGCGGCTCAACCTGGTCAAAGCGGGGGATTTCAAGTAGCAGCGCGGCGGCACCGCGCGACGCGCTGTTGCTGGCTTGCCGCGTGCCTGCTGTTTGGCCGCTGCCCGCTTGCTGCTTGCCGCTTGTTTTTTTACTTTTTACTGACCAGCGCCTGCAGCGCATCGCGCGCCTCGGCGTAGCGCGCATCAAGATCATCGATCCAGCCCGCCATCGCGCTGCCGTCGCGGTCACGGCCGGCCCGTTCGAGCCGGCTTGCGGCTTCTGCGGCACGCACCGCGCCCAGATTGGCACACGCCCCCTTGAAGCTATGCGCGACGCGGCCGACCTCTTCGAGGTCGCCGGCAACAATTGCGCTGCGCAGCGCCACCAGCCGGGCCGGCGACTGCCCGGTGAACAGGTTGACAAAGTCGGCCAGCACAGCGAGCGTGTCGTCCAGATCAATCAACTCACCGACCTGCTCCATGTCGAGTGCGGTCGACGGGGCGGTCTGGAGGACTACATTCCCGGATGCTGCCGGGGTGGCTGTAGCGGCGACCGCTGTTGCCACCACGGATGCCGCCGCAGGCGCGCCAACCAGAGACACCGTTGCTGGCGCTGCGGCAGAGACATCTGCGGCAGCGCCCGTGCTGCCCGCCACCGATTGCGTTGGCTGCTGCGTCACTGGATAGTTTTGCTCGCGCTGCAGTTTGAAGGCCGCCGCGCGCACCAGCGCTTCGGCCAGGGTGCGCATCTG
>JANOYK010000059.1:0-2476 GCA_031428855.1 Burkholderiales bacterium
GCGGCACTGGCCGCGCTGCTCATCATCGAGCTCATCGCGCCAACCGTCACAGCCACTGCCAGCCAAGTACGAAGACGAAGTTTCATTTTTTCAGTTCCTTCTTCGAGAGTTATTGCGTCGCAGCCGTTGTGGGATTCAATCTGAAAAGAGCCACCGCAGCGAGAACCAAGCAATTCATAGGCCATTTATTTTTGTTTAATTTATTCAAATAGTTATCTGATATTTACAGATTATTTCTGGCGGGGTTGTAAATAATTCCGACAACGGTTTTTCGATCCCAGGCAGGAACGCGACGGCACCGCCTGGGTTGCGATTTTTGGTGCCAGGGCGATAGCTGGCGCTCGGTGGTGCACCAGCTGCGGCCGCACAACGGGAATTGCCTGGCCAATTGCCTGGCCAATTGCCTGCGTACCGGCCCGCTCTAGAACTTGGGCCGCCGCCAGCGATACCACGGCAGCGCCTCCGTGAGTTTGACGATGTTGCCGGGCGCATCGAGCGCGTAGCCGGGCAGGGCGGCGATGCGCGCGCGCCACGGCGTGCTCGAAAGATGGGCCACCAGCGTTTTGACGGCCGGGTGGTCCAGCGTTTCCTTGAGGCACACCAGGTAGTAATGCTCGGTTGCGAGCGGCACGAAGCCCAGGCCATAGTGCAGCGCCGCCGCTTCGATGCCAAAGCCGGCGTCGGCCGCCTCCGATGCCACCGCCGCCGCGACCGCCAGATGGGTGCTCTCTTCGCTGTCGTAGCCGGTGATGCGGGCGGGGTCGATGTGTGCGGCGGCGAGTAACTGATCGAGCTCGATGCGCGTGCCCGAGCCGCGCTGGCGGTTGATGAAGCGCAGCGGTGCGCTCGGTGCAGGGTTGCCCACCGTGCCACTGACATCGCTGTGGCCTGCGCCGCCACGCACCAGGTCCGCCAGACCGGTGATGCCCTGCGGGTTGCCGGCCGGCACCAACAAGCCCTGCCGCCGCCGCGCAAAGTCAATCAGCTTGTGAGTGCCCGGCGTGAGCGCGCGTTTGAAAGCACGCGCGGTGAGCGAGCCGGCCGGGTGTTCGTCATTGACATGAAACCCGGCCAGCAGGGCGCGGCCTTGACTGAGTGCGGCCAGGGCATCGAGGCTGCCGGCATAGCGCAGATCCAGATGCACGCCTTGCGCGGCCAGCTCGTCGCGCAGCAGCGGCAGCGCCAGGTCGTGGCTGGCGCACACCGGCAGCACGTGGGTCGCGGCATCAAAGGCGAGCGCGAAGGCGTGCTCCATTTCGGCCGCCAGGCTCTGCACCTGCGGGCCGATGCGGGCGCGCGCACGCTCTTCGGCCCACAGCAGCTTTTCGCCAAACGGTGAGAGCCGCGCGCGCCGCCCCTTGACCCATTCAATCAGGGTGTGGCCGAGCGCGCCTTCCCAGCGTTTCAATTCGCCCCACACATGGCGATAGGACAGGCCGAGGCTTTTCGCGCTTTGCGAAATCGAACCCGAGGCGCGAATCGCGCGCAGCAGCCTGAACAGCGCGTTGTCCAGATGCGGCGCGCCGACGCTGCCGTCGTGGGTGAAGCTGTAGTCGATTTTGATGCGAAACATGGGCGCAACGTTAACCTATGCAAGCGCGAACATATTGGCGCGGCCGAGGACAACGGCTACGATACGCACCCCCTCTGTTGCAGTGCCGCTGCGTGCGGCCGGTGCCGATGTCCTGGATTTTCACCAGTCTGGCGGACGCGTTTTGGTTGGCGCTGTCGTTCGATACCAAGCTCTTGTCGATCATCACCCTGACCCTCAAGGTCAGCGTGACGGCGGCCTGCATCTCGGCTGTGCTCGGCGCGCTGCTCGGGGCCGGTGTGGCAGTGGGGCGGTTTCGCGGGCGCGGCGCGCTGATCGTGCTGTTCAACGCCGCCATGGGCCTGCCGCCGGTGGTGGCCGGGTTGGTGGTGTACATGCTGCTGTCGCGCGCCGGGCCGCTCGGCCCGCTCGGCCTGCTGTTCACCCCGGCGGCAATGGTGATGGCGCAGGTGCTGCTGATTACCCCCATCGTGGCGGCCTTGTCACGCCAGATTGTCGAAGACACCTGGCGCGAATATGAAGAACAGCTGAGCTCGCTCGGGGTGTCGCGCGGCCGCGCTGCGTTGACCCTGTTGTGGGACACGCGTTTTTCGCTGGTCACGGTCGGCCTCGCGGGTCTTGGCCGTGCGATGGCCGAAGTCGGCGCGGTGATGATCGTGGGCGGCAATATCGATGGCGTCACGCGCGTGATGACGACCGCGATTGCGTTAGAGACCAGCAAGGGCGATTTGCCGCTGGCGCTGGCGCTCGGCGTGATTTTGCTCAGCCTGGTGCTGCTGCTCAATCTGGGCGCGTATCTGCTACGCGAATGGTCGGTGCGCAAATATGGCTGAGGTGCTGCTTACTGCGCCGGTCAACCCGGTGGTCCACCCGCCGGCCTCGCTGCTGGTCACACTCAAGCAACTGCGCTTTGACGACCGCGGC
>JANOYK010000060.1:0-2859 GCA_031428855.1 Burkholderiales bacterium
GCAATGAGTCGCGTGGCGAACGCGGCCCGGCACGCTGGCAAACCGGCCCCTGGTTTCTGCGCGCCGAGCGCTGCTACCTGATTCCCGGTGATTCCCCGGCAGGCTATCGCCTGCCGCTTGATTCGCAGCCGTGGACCAGCAAGGGCGACTATCCGTATCAACATCAACCGGACCCGACGCAGCCGTTCGCGGCCCTGCCCGCTTACGCCGAGATTCGGCGGCAGACAGAAGGTGACGCAAATGCGGGCGCAGCGTGGATGGCTCTCAAGAGCGATCCTTACGCGAGCAGCGATCCCTACGCGGGCAGACCCAGCGGCACTGCCGCCCCCGCCCTGGCGCCAGGTGCCAACATGCGCGCGGCGGCTGCGGCCGGCCCAGGCAAGTCTCGCAAGGGTGGGCCAGGCACCAATACAGCGGCACAGCCAGCCAGCGATTCACCGCCTGGCCCGTTTCAATCGGCCGGCTGGATCACCCGCACCTCGATGTGCGCCGAAGTGCGCAACGGCAAGCTGTACCTCTTCATGCCGCCGGTGGTGCAACTGGAGGATTACCTCGAAATCACCGCTGCCATCGAAGCCACCGCAGAAGAGATGAAGTTGCCGGTGATCCTCGAAGGCTACGAGCCGCCGCGGGACCCGCGCATCACCATCCTGCGCGTGACGCCCGACCCCGGTGTGATTGAAGTCAATATTCAACCGGCCAAGACCTGGGGTGAACTGACCGATCTGACCACGTTTCTGTACGACGCCGCCTTCGAGACCCGCCTGTCGGCTGAAAAATTCATGCTCGATGGCCGCCATACCGGCACCGGCGGCGGCAACCATTTTGTGCTGGGGGCCGAAACAACGGTCGATTCACCGTTCCTGCGCCGGCCCGACCTGCTCGCCAGCATGGTCGGCTATTGGCACAACCATCCGGCCTTGTCTTACCTGTTCTCCGGCATGTTCATTGGCCCCACCAGCCAGGCACCCCGCATCGACGAAGCGCGCAACGAGTCGGTATATGAAATCGAAATCGCGTTCCGCGAAATCGCGCGCCTGTCCGCTGTGGACAATGCGGTTGACAACGCGGGGGGCAAAGCGAGTGGCAAAGCGCCCGCTGCGCCGGCCCCTTGGGTCATCGACCGCATCCTGCGCAACCTGCTGACCGATATCACCGGCAACACCCATCGCGCCGAGTTTTGCATCGACAAGCTTTACTCACCCGACAGTTCGACCGGGCGTCTCGGCCTGCTCGAAATGCGCGCCTTCGAAATGCCGCCGCACGCACGCATGAGCCTGACCCAGCAACTGCTGATGCGCGCCCTGATCGCACGCTTCTGGCAGCACCCTTACAAACCGCCGGTACTCAAGCGCTGGGGCACCGAACTGCATGACCGCTTTATGCTGCCGTATTTCATCTGGGACGATCTGAGTGACGTGATCGATGATCTCAATGATTTCGGCTATGGCCTCAAGGCCGAATGGTTCACACCGCACTTCGAATTCCGCCTCCCCAAACTGGGCGACTTCAGCGCGAAAGGTGTCCACACCGAAGTGCGCATGGCGCTGGAGCCCTGGAATGTGCTGGGCGAAGAAGGCGCGTCCACCGGCACCGCGCGCTATGTCGATTCGTCGGTCGAACGGGTGCAGGTGCATGTGACCGGGCTGGTCGATGACCGCCACATTCTCACCTGCAATGGCCGGCCGGTGCCGCTGCACCCGACCGGCAAGGTGGGCGAGTTCGCGGCCGGCGTGCGCTACCGCGCCTGGTGGCCGCCGTCGAGCCTGCACCCGACGATTGCGCCGCATGTGCCGCTGGTGTTCGACCTCGTCGACACCTGGATGAGCCGTTCGCTAGGCGGCTGCCAATACCATGTGGCGCATCCGGGCGGGCGCAGCTATGAAACTTTTCCGGTCAATGCCTACGAAGCCGAAGCGCGCCGTCTCGCGCGTTTTTTCCGCACCGGGCACACGCCCGGCAAGATGCACATCGTCCATGAAGCGCGCAACCCGAACTATCCATTCACGCTCGACATGCGGCGCGCACCGCAATGACGCGCGCCAGCGCCTTCGCTGCCGTGGCCACTCTGCGCGATACGGCTTGCGCAGCGAATGCGGTAGCGGGAACCGCTTCGATGGGCACGAAGGCATAATTCCGCTCCACCATGCCGCACCACTTGCTCTCCGGTTACCCCAAGGCCGACCAGCGCTTCGACGAGTTGCTGCAGGCACCGCTGATCGCGCGCCCGCACTGGTCGCGCCTGTTCCTCGAATTGCAGGGCGCCGACCCGCAGCGCATGCGCGAGCGCGTCAACGCGGTCGAACGCCAGATCCGCGAAAACGGCGTCACCTACAACGTCTACGCCGACGCACAAGGGCAGGAACGCCCGTGGGACCTCGACGTGCTGCCGCTGCTGATTCCGCCCGAAGAGTGGCGCGAGATCGAAGACGGCATCGCCCAGCGCGCCGCTGTGCTCAACCGCATCCTCGCCGATCTTTACGGCAACCAGTACCTGCTGCGCGACGGCTTGATTCCGCCCGCGCTGATCTTCGGCCACAGCGGTTTTTTGCGCCCGGCGCACGGCACGCGTGTGCCCGGCGGCATTCATCTGCACGTCTATGCCGCCGACCTGGCGCGTTCGCCCGACGGCAAATGGTGGGTGATGGCGGACCGCTCGCAGTCACCCTCCGGCGCCGGCTACGCGCTGGAGAACCGCCTGATCGTTTCGCGGATTTTTCCTGAGTTGTTCCGCGATCTCTCGATTGAACACCTCGCCAGTTTTTTCGCCACCCTGCGCGATTCGCTGGTGCAGTTCGCGCCCGAAGGTGATGGCCCCAAGCTCTCGGTGCTGCTGACGCCCGGCCCCTACAACGAGAC
>JANOYK010000061.1:0-1800 GCA_031428855.1 Burkholderiales bacterium
GGAATCAACAATCGGTGAATGAACAATCAGGGCTGCGCGGGGCTTGGTGACTCGGGTTGACCTGGAGTGACTTGAGTTGACCTGAGATGACTTGGGCTTTGGATTACTCGGGTTCAATCCCAGCCGCGCGAATCTTGCTGCGCCAGCTATCAACTTGCTGGCGCACGAACTGGTCCATCTCGGCAGGCGAACTGGCGGCGACCTCACTGCCGAGAGCGGCGAGCTTGTCGCGCACCTCCGGCTTGGCCAGGGTGCGGCGCAGCTCCGTGTTGAGGCGCTCCACGATGTCGGCCGGTATCCCCGCCGGGCCGACGATGCCGACCCACGACGTCACCTCATAACCGGCATAGCCGGGTGATTCGGCGATGGCCGGTACGTCGGCCAATTGCGCGTAGCGTTTCTCCAGACTGAAACCAATCGGGCGCACGTGGCCCGATTTGAGAAAGCCCTGTGCCGAGGTCAAGTCCACAAACAGAAAGTCGAGGCGGCCCGCCATCAGGTCGGTCAGCGCAGGCGGCATGCTCTTGTAGGCGACGGCGGCGGCCTCGAATTTGCCCTGGCGCACGAATGCTGCGCCGGCCAATTGGCTGGTGCTGTTGCCATAGCCGTAATTGAACTTGCCCGGATTGGCGGCAGCACGCGTCACCAGGTCGGCCACGCTCTTGAGCGGTGACGAGGCTGGCACCACCAGCACATAGGGCAGGGTCACCACGCGTGAAATCGAGGTGAAGTCGCGCAGCGGGTCGTAGCGCAGGGTTTTGAATAGGGACGGATTGGCCGAGTGCGCGGTATTGCTGGTGGCGAACAGGGTGTAGCCGTCCGGCGCGGACTTGGCCACATACTCGGCGGCGATCTGGGCCGAGGCACCCGGGCGGTTCTCGACCAGCACCGGCTGATTGAGCGCGTGGCGCAGATCGTCGGCGAGGATGCGCGCGATGATGTCGCTGCCGCTCCCGGCCGCGAATGCCACCACGATTTTGACTGGGCGGTTGGGATAGGCCTGTGCGAACGCACTCTGAGTGCTGATGCCAGCGCAACCGGTCACGAGGAGCAGCGCAGCAAGCGCGCGCCTGCGCCATTGCCCGCACTGCGGTGGGTCTGGCGGTGTGCCCGGCGGTGTATCCGCGGCAGTGGCTCCGGCGCAGTGGCGCATCTACAAATCCAGCCGGTAAAAACGCGCAGCGGTGTCGTGGAACAGTGCCGCTTTCTCAGTTGCTGACGCACCCGCCGCAATGCGCTTGAACGCGTTCCACAGCACCACGTAACTGCACATCGCCTTGTCAACCGGAAAATTGCTCTCGAACATGCAGCGGTGTGCGCCGAACAATTCAATCGCGGTGTGCAGATAGGGCTTCCAGCTTGCGGCCAGCAATTCGGACGAGGGCGGCTTGGGTTGCAGATGAAAATCAAAACCGCAAATCGCCATCGCCAGGCCGCCCAGCTTGACATGCACATTCGGGCAGGTGGCCAACTCCTGCATCGCCGCTGTCCATTCGCGCAGGGTGCGCGCCGGATCGCCGCGATACGGCCCGACGCCGAGCGGCCCGCCCGTATGGTTGAGCACGATCGGTGTCTGCGGAAACGCGCGCGCGAGGTTGGTGAGTTCGCCGATCTGGGTGTGATACAGCCAGGCGTCAAAACTCAGATGCATGGCTGTCAACCGGGCGAAGCCCTTGCGAAATGTGCCATCGGCCATCTGGTGCAAGGGCGGGCGGCCCAGCAGGCTGGCGTTGAATTGCTCATGGCGCGCCGTGATATGGCGGATGCCGCGAAAGTACCCAGCCCCGGCGGTGACGTGCG
>JANOYK010000062.1:0-1613 GCA_031428855.1 Burkholderiales bacterium
CGCCCCGGCAGGCGGGTGCGTGCGGCTGGGGCCGGGGCCGGCCTCGGTGCCGACTTGAGTGCCGACTTGAGTGCCCGCCTCAGTAGCCGCACCGGTGCCTCAGTCACCGCCTAAGTCACCACCCAAGCCACCACCCAAGCCACCGCCCAAGCCACCGCCCAAGCCACCGCCCAAGCCACCGCCGCCATGCTCTCCGTTCTCAACGTTACCGCGCCATTTTTTGCGCTGATCGCCTGCGGCTACCTGGCGGCACGCTTGAAGCTGTTGCCGGACAACACGGTGCCGGCGCTCAACACCTTCGTGCTCTATTTCGCGCTGCCCTGCATGATGCTGCGCTTCACGCTCGCCACGCCGCTGGAACAATTATTCAACGCGCCGGTGTTCGGCGCCTACGCGGTCACCGGCTTGCTGACGCTGCTGCTGTTCTCGCTGGCCTACCGCTTTGCCACCGGTCACGCCTGGCACGAAATGGCCTATGCCGCGCTGGCGGCGTCATGGGCCAACTGGGGCTACATGGGTCTGGCGCTGATTCCCGCGCTGTTTGGCGCGCAGGCCTTGCCGGTGATGATCGGCGCGGGCATGGCCGATTTGCTGATCCTGCTCTCGGCTGCGTTGGCGCTGGGCGGCGGCGGCGGCGGAGCGGCTGGTTTTGCGGCGGTGATGCGCGGTGCCGTCATGCGGGTCGCGACCAATCCGCTGATCTGGGGGGTGGTGGCGGGGATAGCGGGGTCGGCCATGTCGATCACCCTGCCCACTGCGCCCGCTGCCTTCGTGCAACTGCTCGGCAGCACGGCCGGGCCGGTGGCGCTGTTCGCCATCGGCGCGTCGCTCTACCGCCCCGGCGCAAAAATCCTGCGTGCTGATGTGATGATGATTACCGGGGCCAAGCTGCTGTTGCACCCCTATCTGGCGGCGATGGTGGCGCTGTACGGGTTTGGCATTGCACGCGCGGATGCGCACATCCTGATTCTGGTTGCCGCCTTGCCGGTGGCCGGCACCGTGTTCTTGTTTGCCGAGCGCGCGGGTGCCGATGCCGAAGTGATTTCGGCGTCAATTCTGGTCTCGACCGCGCTGGCGTTTTTCAGTTTCTCGGCGCTGTGCTGGGGGTTCGGTATACAGCTTGGCGGCTGATGCTGGGTCTTGCTGGTGTGGCTTACCGGTGTGGCTTACCGGCGTGGCTTACCAGCGCGCCTATACGGCGTACCCCAACCCCTGCTGCACCAGCGCTGCCACTTCCTGCTCTGAAAAGCCCCAATCGCGCAAGGCCGTCTGGCCCTCGCCACCGCGCTCCGGCGGTGCGCCACGCACGGCACCCGGCGTGCGCGAAAAGCGCGGCGCGGGCGCGGGCTGATTCACCCTGCCCACGGTGGCAAACGTGCCGCGCGCTGCCATGTGCGCATGCGCGCGCGCTTCGGTGAAGGTGAGCACCGGCGCGAAGCACGCGTCCGAATCCTTGAACACGGCATCCCACTCATCACGCGTTTTGGTTTTGAAGGTGGCGGCGAAGCGTGCGCGCAACACCGGCCAGCCGGCGCGGTCGAGTTGCGTTGGCAAGGCCTCACCAGCCAGCCCCATGCGCTGCAACAACTCGGCATAAAACTTCGGTTCAATCG
>JANOYK010000063.1:0-5896 GCA_031428855.1 Burkholderiales bacterium
AGAAATAATTGAATCGCGTTTTGACGGAAAGCGGCTCCACGAGCCTTGGTCCACCGCCTCCTTGTGCCTGATGCGGCATGTTTTTATGACTGTTTCGTACACCCGATCTATACCGCGCCTCGCGATCACCTGCGCTGATGCCTCCACCGCTAACACTGCGGACGCCGCACCCGCCATCGTCTTCCTGCACGGCATCGGCGGCCACCGGCAAAATTGGGACGATCAGTTGACCTTCTTCGCGGCACGAGGCTTCAACTGCATCGCGCCGGATTTTCGTGGTTATGGCGGCAGCGATGACTACGAAGGGCCGCTCGATTTCATCAACCACTTTTCGGATGACGTGTTGTACACGCTGAATCATTGCGGCGTTGAGCAAGCGCACGTTGTTGGCCTCTCGATGGGCGGACGCGTGGCGCGCTGGTTCTGGAAGCGCCATCCGGAACGCGTGTTGAGTCTGACGCTGGCCAATACCCAGCCGGGGTTCGATGCGCTCGGCGCAGAGGCGACCGAAGCATTTGTGCGCGCCCGCCTCGGCCCCTTGCCCGCGGGCCACTCACCGGCAGACCACGCGGGCGATCTCGCGCGCGGCCTGCTCGGCCCGGTCGCAGCACCGGGTGCCCATGCCAAACTGCTCGCTGCCATGACCGCCCTGCACCGTGACTCCTACATCAAGACAGTGCGCGCCTCAGTCGAGCAGGATCGCGGCTTTGCGCTCGAACAGATCAACCTGCCCACGCTGGTGATCGCGGGGGGCGAAGACAAGCTCTATCCGCCTGCACTCGCAGCCTCAATGGCTGAGCGCATCAGTGGCAGTAAGCTCCAAGTGATTGCCAACGCCGGGCACTTGTCCAACATCGAGCAGCCCGATGCATTCAACCGGGTGTTGCTGGAATTTCTGCAATCGATTTCTGCGAATTAGTTGCTGCAACCCAGTATCTGCAATATTTGGCAGCTTGACGTAACCTAGCCCCCGCCATTTCAACCACACACCATCGATTCCAATGACCCAACACGACACCATCATCGTCGGGGCCGGCTCGGCCGGCTGCGTGCTTGCCAACCGTTTAACGGCAGATCGCCGCCGCAACGTGCTGCTGCTCGAAGCCGGCCCACGCGATACCAACCCGTGGATTCACATTCCGCTCGGTTACGGCAAATTGTTCGCCGACAAAACCGTGAACTGGAGCTATGAGTCGGAGCCGGAACCGCATTGCCACAATCGCCGCATCTTCACGCCGCGCGGCAAGGTGTTGGGCGGCTCGTCCTCCATCAATGGCCTGGTCTACATTCGCGGCCAGCGCGAGGACTATGACGATTGGGGCGTGCCGGGCTGGGATTACAAGGGCCTGCTGCCCTACTTCATCAAGGCCGAAGACCAGAGCCGCGGCGCGAACCAGTGGCACGGCAGCGGCGGCCCGTTTGCAGTGTCCGACCTGCCGGATCGTTTCGAGATGTGCGATGCGTTCATTGATTCGGCCGCAGCGATGGGGATTCCACGCAACGATGATTTCAATGGAGCATCGCAAGAAGGCGCAGGCTACTTTCAAGCCAATCTGCGCAACGGCAGGCGCATCAGCACGGCAGTGGGCTACCTGCGCCCGGCCGAGAAGCGCGCCAATCTGCGCGTGGAAGTCGAAGCCCTCGCCACCCGCGTGCTGTTCGACGGCACCCGCGCCATCGGGGTCGAATACCGTCAGGGTGGTGAGCTCAAAACCGCGCACGCCAAAGAAATCATTCTCTCGGGTGGCGCATTCAACTCGCCGCAATTGCTGCAACTCTCCGGCGTCGGCCCGGCAGCGCAGCTGGCGCAGCACGGTATCCCGATGGTGTTCGATGCGCCCGATGTCGGCGAATGTTTGCAGGATCACTACTACGTGCGCACGTTCTGGCGTTGCACCCAGCCGATCACGCTCAACGACGACATGATGAGTCTGTGGGGCAAGGCGCGCATGGGGATGAAGTATCTGTTGCAGCGGCGCGGGCCACTGACGGTGAGTGCCGGTTATGCAGCGGCGTTCGTGCGCACCCAGCCGCAATTGACGCGGCCTGACGCACAATTTTATTTCATCAATTTTTCGGTCGCCAAGCGCGGCGGCGTGCTCGACAATTTCTCCGGCTTCACCTGCTCGGTGTCGCAACTGCGTGCCGAGTCGCGCGGCCATGTGCGCCTGCGTTCGAACAATGCGAGCGACGCGCCGGCGATTCACTACAACTACCTCGACACCGAAAACGACCGGCGCATGATGGTCGATGGCTTGAAGATGCTGCGCAAACTCGTCAACACCGCCCCGTTCAACCGCTACGTCAAAGAAGAGCGCCTGCCCGGCAAGGATGTCAACACCGACGCCGAGTGGCTCGACTACTGCCGCAACACCGGCGAGACGGTATATCACCCCACCTCGACCTGCCGCATGGGCACGGATGCGCGCTCGGTGGTCGATGCGCAACTGCGCGTGCGCGGCGTGCAGGGCCTGCGCGTGATCGACGCCTCGATCATGCCGGCCGTGGTGTCGGGCAACACCAATGCGGCCGTGGTGGCGATTGCGGAGAAGGGGGCGGATTTGGTGTGTGCCCAGCAATAGTGCCTGCCGGTTAAGTCCATCGCCATCTGCCATTCTCATTGAAGGGAAGTGTCATGCACCGTCTCAACCTCATTTCGACAACCCGCCGCACGCTCGCACTCGCCTGCGCGCTCTGGTGCGCGCATCTGCCTCTGACATTTGCGCAAGGAATCGCGCAATACCCCGACAAACCAGTCAAGATCATCGTGCCGTTTCCGCCCGGCGGCGCAGCCGATACCTTCGCGCGCCTGGCCGGGCAGAAGCTGTCGGAAACCTGGGGCAACAAGCAGGTCATCATCGAGAACCGCGCCGGTGCGGGCGGCATCATCGGCACCGAGGCTGCTGCCAAGTCGCCCGCCGACGGCTATACCTTTCTCATGGTCACCATCGGCCACGCGGTCAATCCCTACATGTATTCCAAGCTGCCGTATGACACCAGAGCGGATCTCACTCCGGTAGCCGTCATCGCCAATGTGCCAAGCCTGGTCGTGACCGGCCCCGGTTCCAGCCACAAGACGCTCAAGGAGTTGCTCACCGCCGCGAAGGCCCAAGCCAACGCCATTCAATACGCCTCATCGGGAGTCGGCAGCACCAGCCATGTCGGTGCCGCGCTGATGGAGTCGCTGGCGGGTGTGGACATGCTGCACGTGCCCTACAAAGGCGCGGCACCCGCGCTGCAGGACGTGATGGGCGGGCGCGTGCCGGTGTCAGTCGACATCATCACCTCGTCGATCCAGCTGGTGAAGACCGGCAAGCTCAATGCGCTCGCTGTCACCAGTGCCAAGCGCGCACCACAGTTGCCCGATCTGCCCACCGTGGCCGAGGCTGGCATTCCCGGTTACGAGTTTGTCGCCTGGTACATGCTGATTGCCCCGGCCCACACGCCGCCGGCGATTGTCGAAAAAGTCAACGCCGATCTGCGCAAGATCGCCGCGCAGCCGGACTTTAAAAAGCGCATCGAAGACATTGGTGGCGAGGCGCTGTCGATGAGCGTGGCCGAATCAAACAGCTACCTCAACGGCGAATTCACGCGCTGGGCCAAGGTGGTGAAGGAACGCAACATCAAGGCCGATTGAGCATGCGCGACTTTCAAGGCTATGGCAAACAACTCCCCGCTGTGCGCTGGCCAGGGGGTGCGCGTGTGGCGGTCTCGTTCGTCGTCAATTTTGAAGAAGGTGCCGAGTTCTCGATCACCGATGGCGACGCGCGCAACGAAGCGATTTACGAGGTGATCGACCGGCAGGACACTGCCGACCCCTGCATCGACAGCCACTTTGAATACGCCACCCGCACTGCGTGGTGGCGTATCGCCGATGTGTTTGCCGCCCACCGCGCGCACTTTAGCTTGAGTTCGTGCGGGCGCGCGGTCGAGCGCAATCCGTGGCTGGCGCAAGATGCCGTCGCCCGCGGCCATGAAGTATCGGCCCACGGCTGGCGCTGGGAAACCCACGCGGGCACGGGTGAAGCAGCGGAGAGCGCCAACATCACCGCCACCGTGCGCGCCATCAAAGACGCCACCGGGCAAGCCCCGCGCGGCTGGCACACGCGCTCGGTGCGCACCGCCAACACGCGACGCCTGCTGGTGGAACACGGCTTTCTGTACGACAGCGATGCCTACAACGACGACACGCCGTACTTTTTGAAGGTGGAAGGCAAACGCCACTTGGTGCTGCCCTACGCCTTCGACACTAACGACATGCAGTTTCACAACACCCAGCGTTTCAATACGGCAGCCAGTTTTTCTGAATATGTATGCGATGCCTTCGATTGGCTCGCACGCGAAGGCGAGACCGTGCCGCGCATGCTGTCGGTGGGCCTGCATCTGCGCATGATCGGCCGGCCGGGGCGTATCAAGGCGCTTGAGACGATTCTGCGGCACATCGGCCAGCCCAACGCCGCGTGGATCGCCACGCGCGAACAGATCGCGCGGCACTGGATCGCGCACGCGCCAGACGGACCAGGCTGAGCCGGCAAATCTGGCTGACCCCGCTGCCCAGCGCGGTCAGCTCCCGGCACCGATGCCGGCCCAGGAGCCGCTGCCACCAAGGTTGCGGGCGGCCTGTGAGCCGCTCCTGCCAAGCCTCTCTGGCCGGTAGCCGCAGCCTTGGCCTGGGCGGTGCTCATGGCGGCTGCTTTGGGTTCATCCTTGGCGAGATGGTGCCATAGCGGCAGAATCAGCGAACGGAGGGCCTCACCGCATCAGGCCGCGCCCGCCAAGGCGGGGAACCAGCGCCCGCCGAGCTTCGCGACTTCATCGCGGTAGGCCTGCAGCGCCGCCTCTACCGCATGCGGCTCACCCTTCGCGCCCAGTTCCACATGCCCCGGCGTTTTTGCATCCGCCCCCACCGAGGGCAAGCTGAAACTTTTGACCGCCGGGTTTTCTTCGATTTTGCGCATGATGTCGATCAGACGGCCCTCGCCCAGATCAAACACAAAAATGGACTTTTCCAGGTAGGGCACATGATCGAAGTGTTGTTTGTAGTGCGTGTCGAGTGTCCATTCGATCATCGGCCAGGCCATGACGGGAAAGCCGGGGACGAACCAATGATGCCCAATCGTGAAACCGGCGATGCGGTTGTAGGGATTGGGAATGATGTCTGAGCCTTGCGGAAACGTGCCCATCAGCAAGCGCTGCGGCGTGATTTCCTGTTTCATCTCGGCGGTGCGGATGCGAATCTGCTCTTCGGCCTGCGGGTGCAGCGCCATCGGCCGATTCAGAGCGGCACCGGCGGCATCACGCGTGTGATCGTCCGGCGTGGCACCGATGCCGCCGCACGAGAAGATGCACCACTCGCCACTCTGCGCGAGGGCAAAGGTGCGCTTGAAGGTGTCACGGATCCACGCCGGGTCGTCGCCCAGATACTCGACCCACGCGAGCTTGATGCCGCGCGCGTTGAATATTTCAATCACCTTCGCCATGTGCTTGTCGGCGCGTTTGCCGGAGAGGATTTCGTCGCCGATGATGATGAGACCGTATTTCATGTGGGGTTCCAGGGGTGCGTGTCGGAGTGACGGTGCGTGTTGAGGCGAGGCTTGGTGCGACGGTGCGTTGCGTGCAGACAGGACTATAAATTACGGTAGGCGTCCCAGGCTGTCTGCAGGCGCTTGACCGACACCGGCATCGGCGTTTTGAGTTCCTGCGCGAACAGCGAGACGCGCAGCTCTTCGAGCAGCCAGCGGAATTCTTCGAGCCGCGCATCATTCACGCGCGCCTTGGCGTGCTCCTGAAATTTGCGCAGGTAGTGGTGCATCAAGGGCGCGAGATCGGCGGCCAGCTTGGCGTCGCGCGCCGGATCGGCGCGCAGTTTGTCGAGCCGCACCGAGGCGGCCTTGAG
>JANOYK010000064.1:0-4097 GCA_031428855.1 Burkholderiales bacterium
CACAAGGTGCCGCCTTTGATACGCAGAATTTCTTTGACTTGCATGATGGACTCCTCTGCTTCTTTCGGGCCGGTGTGACCCGGCACCCTTTGCGCAACCCGGCGCAACCCGGCTCAACACCGGTTCAACACCGGCTCAACACCGGCTCAACACCGGTTCAACACCGGCTCAACCCGGTTCAGCCGCCTGCCATACCTTATAACCTACGCCCTCTGCACGCGCCGCCACCGCTGCGCCACGCGCTCTTTCGATCAAATCATCCACACTCGAAATCGTCGGGTCAAGCGTGGCAGTGCCGAAGCTGACGCTGATGTCTTTCGCTGCCATGCTGGCCGACAGGCGCTGAGCTGCCCTCGACACGTATTCTTCATGGGTATCGACACAAATCATGGTGAACTCGTCGTCTCCCGAACGGCACACCACATCCTGCATGCGCGCGGTTTCGCGCAGCACTTGCGCAGCGCGCACGATGTCACTGCTGCACAGCACGGCAATCACTGACAGCGCGCCGTCGCGGCGGCGCGCTGCCGCCCATTCGCTCTCAAGCCGGGTGCGGAAATAGCGCGCGTTGGGCAGGCCGCTCTCGGCGTCAATCGCGGCGTTTTGCAGCTGATAGCGGTAGACCTCGGCCAGCTCGGACGCAAACCGCAGCGAGGCCGCGATGCCCGGCTCGTCCAGATTGACGCGCACTGCGGCCTTGAGCGGGCGCTTGAGAAAGGCAGACCACTCGACGGCATTTTTTTCAATATCGGCGCAGACGGTTTGCAAATCGCGCGGCGCAATACCCAGACGCGCCGCCCGCAGCACCGCCTCAACCGGCTGCACTTCGGCATACGGCGAAGCAAATTCAGCCAGCACCTCACCGAGCCGGACACACTGGGCGATCAGATCGGCGCGCGCGCCGCTGATCTGCGCCTCCGGCAGCAGCGCGGCATGTTTATCGAGTGCGGCACCCACATCGGGCGCAGGCCCCCAGCTCTCTGGCGCTTGGCGCCATGCCGGGGTGGCACCGAGCCAGGCTGAAAGAAACACTTCCTGGCTTTTGGTCACCGGCACGCGCGCGGCCACCGATTGGGCCGCAATCGCACCCAAAATGGCGGTGTTGGTGGCATCCACTCCAGCATCTTCGAGCAACAGGCCGGCCGCCACCTGCTGCACAAAGCGCAGCCCGCACAGCGGCAGCAAATCGGCTTCTTCGAGACCGGTGCGCCGCCCCAGACCCGGCAGCGCCGCGCACGCGAGCAGCCGTTGCGCAAATGTCTGATCGGCCGCCAGCAGCGCGGCAAGACGCTCATCAAGGCCGGGGGCATCAGCCTTGAGTTCAAGTATTTCGTGAGCCTTGTCCATCGGCATATTGTTGTTGATGGCGAGTGTTGAGAGAGTGGCGGAGATTGTGGCATATAAAATCGTGCGGCGTTGCCGCCATCATGCGATCAAAGACAGTGCGTCCCCGTGCGTCCCCGTGCGTCCCGGTGCGTCCCGGTGCGTCCCGGTGCGCCCCAGTGCGCCCGTTTGCAGGCGTGTTTGCGGGCGCAAGCTTTTGCCGGGAGGGCATCACCTGTTGTCAGGATGTGCCGCAGGTGCCGGGACAGCGCCGCGCGGAGTTTGCTTGAGGCGCGGTCAAGTGCGTTTTTGGCGCGTGCTACCATCAATTTCCTCCTCTCCATCGCACTGTGCTCGCTCCATGGCTGCTCCCAAATCGCCCGGCTTTGACACGCTCACGCTGCACGCTGGTGCCGCGCCCGACCCCGCCACCGGTGCGCGCGCCACGCCGATTTACCTGTCCACCTCCTTCGTCTTCAAAGACTCGGATCACGCCGCCGCCCTGTTCAACATGGAGCGCGCGGGCCATGTCTATTCGCGCATTTCCAACCCCACCACCGCCGTGCTCGAAGAGCGCATCGCCGCGCTCGAAGGCGGTGTGGCCGGCATTGCCACCGCCAGCGGCCAGGCGGCACTGCACCTTGGCTTGGCGACCATAGCGGGCGCAGGCTCGCACATCGTCGCCTCGCGCGCGCTCTACGGCGGCTCGCACAATCTGCTCGACTACACCCTGCGCCGCTTCGGCATCGACACCACCTTTGTCGACCCACGCGACATCGACGCCTGGCGCGCGGCGATCCGGCCCAACACCAAAGTGTTGTTCGGTGAAACCCTCGGCAATCCCGGCTTGGACGTGCTCAACATTCCGCTGCTCGCCCAGCTCGCGCACGACCACAAGATTCCGCTGTTCGTCGACTCCACCTTCACCACGCCGTATCTGATGAAGCCGTTCGATCTGGGCGCGGATCTGATCTATCACTCCGCCACCAAGTTTTTATGCGGTCACGGCACCGTGGTCGGCGGCCTGTTGGTCGATGGCGGCACCTTCGACTGGACCGCCTCGGGCAAATTCCCCGAGTTGACCGAACCGTACGACGGCTTTCACGGCATGGTGTTCGCTGAAGAGAGCACGGTGGCAGCGTTCTCGCTGCGTGCCCGGCGCGAAGGCTTGCGTGATTTCGGCGCAACAATGAATCCGTTCGCCGCGTTCCAGATTTTGCAGGGCGTCGAAACCCTGCCGCTGCGCATGGAGCGCCATGTCGCCAACACGCGCAAGGTGGTGGAGTTTCTCGCTAGCAATGCCGCAGTCGAATCGGTCTCGTTCCCCGAGTTGGAGAACCACCCCGATTACGCCCTCGCCAAAACCTTACTGCCCAAAGGCTGCGGTGCCGTGTTCTCGTTCAACCTCAAAGGCGACCGCGCCGCCGGAAGACGTTTTGTCGAAGCCCTGAAAATCTTCTCGCACCTCGCCAATGTCGGCGACGCCCGCTCGCTGGTGATCCACCCGGCCTCGACCACCCACTTTCGCGTCGCCAACGACATGCTGGCCGCCTCCGGCATCCAGGAAGGCACGCTGCGGTTGTCGGTCGGCCTCGAAGATGCGGATGACCTGATCGAAGATCTGGCGCGCGGCCTCAAGGCGTCGCAGCGCGACCCGCAGCGCAGCAAGGGCGCCTGACGCCATGCGGCTCTCGGTCCACGGCCATGATGCCTACGCCTACACCGGCGGCAAACCGTTCAATGCGGCCCTGCCCACGGTGGTGTTCATCCACGGCGCGCAGCACGACCACAGCGTCTGGATTTTGCAAAGCCGTTATCTCGCGCATCACGGCTACAGCGTGCTCGCGCTCGATCTGCCCGGCCATGTGCGCAGCGGCGGCGCACCGTTGACCAGCGTCGAAGACATGGCCGCCTGGGTCATCGCCGCGCTTGACGCTGCCGGGGTCAAGCAAGCTGCGCTGGTGGGCCACAGCATGGGTTCGCTCATCGCCATCGAGGCTGCCGCAACCGCGCCCGAGCGCGTCACCAGGATGGCACTGATCGGCACCGCAGTGCCGATGCAAGTTGGCCCCGACCTGCTCAACGCCACGCGCGACGACGAGCCGCTCGCGCAAGACATGGTCAACATCTGGTCGCACTCGACCTACGCCGCCAAACCGTCCAACCCAGGCCCAGGGTTCTGGATCATCGGCTCCAACCTGCGTCTGATGCAGCGGATCAAACCCGGCACGATGCACGCCGACTTCAACGCCTGCAATGTCTACACACGCGGGCTGGAGCGGGCTGCTTCCATTACCTGCCCGGCGATGCTGGTGCTCGGCGGCGATGACATCATGACCCCGCCACGCGCCGCGCGCGAGTTACAGGGCGCGCTGAAAAACGCACGCACCGTCAACATCCCCGCTTGCGGTCACACGCTGATGGCCGAGCAGCCCGATGCGGTGCTTGATGCGTTGAAGAGTTTTTTGGCGGCCTGAGCGCCGGTCAAATCAGAAACCAGTATCGCAGGAGAAGCGCTCCAGGAGCGGTTTTGCGGCACCTGTTCCGCCTTGAATGGCTCCCACCAACGGTTTCAAGGAAGGTCCCGATTGCACTCGAAGCTAGTGTAGTGCTTTGTAATCAACGGAACTAAATGTAAATTGCCTGGTCCAAGAGGTATTCGGTGGTTTTTTGGAGACGGCAATGCGTAAGGCACCTGAGATTGAACTGGACGTCGCACAGCAGAAAGAGCTGATGAATCTGGCGCACTCGAACACCACGGAAGTACGGCTGGC
>JANOYK010000065.1:0-3447 GCA_031428855.1 Burkholderiales bacterium
GCCAACATCGACTTGCCGGTACCCGGCGGGCCCATCATCAATATCGAATGACAGCCGGCGGCGGCCACTTCGAGCGCGCGTTTGGCCTGCGCCTGGCCCTTGACCTCGGCGAAATCGGGATAGACCGCCGCGGCGCGCGGCACGTGACTGCGCGTGTAGCGCGTCAGGCCCTGCGCTGCGCCGCCGGGCTTCGAGCCCGCCGCCTGCTGCACCAGATGCGCGCACACCTGCAACAGGGAATCGGCCGGATAAATCGCTGCGTCCTGCACCAGCGCCGCTTCTTCGGCCGACACGCGCGGCAAGATGAAGGCGCGACCGGCACGCTCGGCACCCAGTGTCATCGCCAGCGCACCACGCACCGGGCGCAACTCACCAGTGAGGGACAGCTCACCGGCAAATTCATACTCGGCCAGTTGGTCTGCGGGAATCTGCCCCGATGCCGCCAGCACGCCGAGCGCGATCGGCAGGTCAAAGCGCCCCGACTCCTTGGGCAGGTCGGCCGGCGCGAGATTGACGGTGATGCGGCGCGCGGGAAATTCGAAGCCGCCGTTCTGGATCGCGGCGCGCACGCGGTCCTTCGACTCCTTCACTTCGGTTTCGGGCAAGCCGACAATGGTGAACATCGGCAGGCCCCCGGCCAGATGCACCTCGACCGTCACCTCGTGCGCGGCCATGCCGGCCAGCGCGCGTGAGACGAGAATGGCGACAGCCATCAGGGCACCTGCGGGAGGTTGCGTGGTGCGCAGCCGGCGCTACTGCGCCACGCTGCGATTTTCGAGGCTGGCCAGGCGTGCTTCGAGCGCAGCCAGCTTTTCGCGCGTGCGTGCCAGCACTTGGGTCTGGATGTCGAACTCCTCGCGCGTCACCAGATCCATCCGGGCGAACGACTGGCTGAGCATGGCCTTGAGGTTCTTTTGCATGTCGGCGGCCGGCGTGTTGCGCAACAGCGCGGTGACTCTGTCGTTAAGGTCGTCGAGAAATGTCGGATTCATCGCAGATAAACGGAAACTGGTGTCGCAGAACGCGCAGTCTAGCCGATTCGACGCGGCCACCTGCCGAGCGGGAATACTGCGGGTCTTTGCAGGTGAAAACCGGTTACAGTTGGGGCACCCACCCGGCGCATACATCCGGCGCACCCACCCGGCGCATACATCCGGCGCACCCACCCGGCGCACAAACCCGGCGCACCCACCCGGTCGCGCCGATGCCGGGTTCACCACACTGAATCGAGACACCATGCCCATGCACCGCTCTCTGATGTTCCTCATCACCGCGGCCGGCGCGCTCAGCCTGCTGTCTGCTGCGGCCTTCGCCCAACCCTACCCGAACAAGGCGATCCGCCTGGTGGTTCCCTATTCCACCGGCACCAGCACCGACGTGCTGGCGCGCCTGTATGCGCAAAAACTCGGCGAGTTGTTCGGCCAGACCATCATCGTGGAAAACAAGGCCGGGGCCGGCGGCAACATCGCCGGCGAGGCAGTCGCGCGCGCCGCACCGGACGGCTACACGATCACGCTGTCCACCAGCGCCGTGCATGCCACCAACCCGGCGCTCTACGCCAAACTGCCGTTTGACACCCTCAAGGATTTCAGCCACATCACGCTGCTCGCCACCGCGCCCAACATGCTGGTGGTCAATCCCAAAATCCCCGCCCGCAACATGGCCGAGCTGATTGCCTACGCCCGCGCCAACCCGGGCAAGTTGACCTATATCTCGGCCGGCTCCGGCACCTCGCCGCACATGGCCGGTGCCCTGCTCGGGTCCATGGCCGGCATCGACATCGTGCATGTGCCTTACAAGAACATCAGCCAGGGTCTCGCTGACCTGTTCGGCGGTCAGGTGTCGATGACCTTCTATCATGTGCCGGTGATCTACCCCCACGTCAAGGACGGCAAGGTGCGCGCCCTCGGGGTGGCGACGCGCGAGCGCAGCGCCATCGCGCCCGAAGTGCCGCCGATTGCCGAGACCGTGCCGGGCTTTGACATCAAGCCGTGGTGGGGCGTCAGCGGCCCGGCCGGCCTGCCGCCGGAAGTGGTGGACAAACTCTACAACGCCACCAGCGCGATTCTCAAGGACCTCGACACCCGGCAGCGCTATGCCACCATGGGGATGGAGGTTCCGCTGATGAGCGTGAAGGAGTTCAACGACTTCACCGTCTCCGAACTGGCCAAATGGAGCAAGATCGTCAGGGACTCCGGCGCCAAAGTTGAATGACACCAGGCGCGGCCGGGGAAGTCGCAGCCCGCGTTGCACGAAACCCACAGGTGTGCTCCCTTGTAACGAGCGCACGGGCTTTTTGATGGCGTGGGCTTGGGCAGGTGTGTACACTGCCGTCTTCGTCAGCGCCGACACGCCCCGCAGAGCCGCCATCAGAGCGGCTCTTGTACATTTCTCTTGTACATTCCGGGCGTTCAATTGCACCATTGTGATGCGGGAATTGGCGAATTGCACGCATGTGGTGCCAGGCCAATCGTCCCAAGGGGATGTTGGCTCAGGATGTTGGCTCAGTTTAGTGGCCTGCAAATTGCATAGACCGCTTGTGAATGTTCACCGTTTCTCAAAAAAGGAAATCCGTTATGCGTAAAACCCTTCTGAGCGCCGCGCTGCTCGCCAGCGTTGCCGCCCCCGCAGCGCAGGCGCAGTTCTCGGCCAACATTGGCGCCGTTACCGACTACCGTTTCCGCGGTATCTCGCAGACCAACAAAAAGCCGGCTTTGCAGGGCGGACTGGACTACGGGTTTTCGAATGGCCTCTACGTTGGCACCTGGGCGTCGACGGTCACCAAAGATTTGTATCCCGCCGGTGCCGGTCTGGAACTGGACTTTTATGGCGGCTGGAAAAAAGAACTTGCCAAAGACCTGACCCTTGACCTGGGCGTGCTGTACTACTGGTACCCGAGTGCGGCCTATTACACCTATGGTGCCGCTGGTACCGCCAATACCGCCAAGTCAGGCAACAAGTTCAACAACACCGAGCTCTACATCGGCGCCAGCTACAAGTGGTTCTCGGCCAAGTATTCCTACGCTACGTCGAATTATTTCGGTGCCAGCTCCCAGGCGTTTAACGGCTCTCTGTTCGGCGTGAACTCCAACAACGTCAACACCGGCAATATCACCGGCCCGGCCACGGGCGGGTCGTCCAAGGGTTCGAGCTACCTCGACCTCAGCGCAAACTATGAGTTTGCAGACAAGTGGACCGTCAATGCCCACGTCGGCGTACTGCGCGTTAAAACGTTTACCGGTCTGTCGTACAACGATTACAAGCTTGGCGTCACTTACGACGCTGGCTGGGCATCATTGTCGGCAGCGGTGATTGGCACCACGGCAAAGTCGGAGTTCTACCGCGTGCCGACCCCGGCCTCGGTGGCGACGCCGTCGCCGGCGGCCGGCTCGACCACGGACCCGACGCGCGCGACTTTGGTGCTGGGCATCCTGAAAACGTTCTAAG
>JANOYK010000066.1:0-5658 GCA_031428855.1 Burkholderiales bacterium
CTGACTGCGGCGTGCTCCGCGCTGCGGAGAAAGGTGACCCAGAGACGCATCATCATGGGTGTGCGGCATGCGGATGGAATGGGTGTCAAGCGCGATTCCGGTGAGGCGCTGGTCAGCCAAGCCTTGATCATCACTACGAGCCGTATATGTCGGCGATCCGCGACAAATCCGAGGCCGGCAAGATTTTGCTGACCACCAAGGACTACCCGATTGTGGTCGACACCCTCGGCTGCCCGCGCACGTTTTTGCGCGCCAACCCGAAGCTGGCCGATGCGATGGTCAAGAGCTGGTTTGAGGCGCTGGAGCTGCTCAAGAAAGAGCCGGCCAAGTCGCACGAGATCATGGGCGCGGCGGTCAAGCAAAGCGGCGAGCAGTTTGCCAAATCAGCCGCCTTCATCGCCTGGCAGGACCGTGACGCCAACCGCAAATTCTTCAGCGGCGAGATTGGCACGTTCAGCAAGGAGGCAGCGGAACTGCTGCTGGAGAACAACGTGATCCGCGCGATTCCGGACGTCGGCACGCTGCACGAAACCACGTTCCTGCGTTGATAGCAGTCCAGGCGCGCGCAGAGTGAGCGCATGACCTCGCATATGCGCGGCCTGGCGTGGGCCGGTCTGTTGCTGGTGCTGGCGCATTGAGGGCGCCGCAGCGGCGGACCGCGCGGGAGGGTTTGTTACACTCGGCCTTCCTCTGCAACAGCCCACGCTTCAATGAAAATTCTCATCAGCAACGACGACGGTTACGCGGCTCCTGGTCTTGCTGCTCTGGTGGAAGCGCTCAAGCCGCTGGCCGAGTTGATGGTGATTGCGCCCGAGCAAAACCACAGCGGCGCATCGAACTCGCTCACGCTCAACCGCCCGCTGTCGGTGCGCACCGGCAGCAATGGTTTTTTGTATGTCAACGGCACCCCGACCGACTGCGTGCATCTGGCCGTTACCGGCCTGCTCGATTTCAAACCCGACATGGTGGTGTCCGGCATCAACGACGGCGCCAACATGGGTGACGACACGATTTATTCGGGCACCGTGGCGGCAGCGACCGAAGGATTTTTGCTCGGCATCCCGTCGATTGCGTTTTCACTCAGCGGCAAGGGCTGGGAGCATCTGGCCACAGCCGCAGGCGTGGCGGCCGATGTGGTGGCGCGGTTTCAGCGCGACCCGGCGGTCGAGCCGGTGTTATACAACGTCAATATTCCCAATCTCGCAGCGGGCAGCATCAAAGGCCTGCACGCCACCCGCCTTGGACGCCGCCACAAGGCCGAGCCGGCGGTGCGCGCCGAGAACCCGCACGGCGAGCCGGTGTGGTGGGTCGGCGCGGCCGGCAAATCGGCTGACGACGGCCCCGGCACCGACTTTCATGCGGTCGCCAACGGCTATGTGTCGGTGACGCCGCTGCAGATTGATCTGACCCATTTTGAAAAAGTCACACAGGTGCGCGACTGGCTTGGCCGGTAGCGGGAAGCAGCGCGTGACCGCAGCAGCCAAGCCGCTGGCACCGGCACCCGCACAGACACAGCCCAGGGCATCCGTGCAGGCACAGGCGAAGGCGCCCGCGCAGGCACCGGTAAAGGCGCTCGCGCAGGCACCAGCGCAGGCACAGGCGAAGGCACTCGCGCAGGCACCAGCGCCGGCACAGCGCGCAGTGAAGCCGCCAGTGTGTACGCCTGCCGCCTCCAGCACAAAACAAAACCAGGTGCTGAACGAAGCCGACTGGGCCGTGCCAACCGCGCCAAGAGTGGCTCTGGTCAAGCGTTTGCGCGAGAAGGGCATCCGCTCCGAGGCGGTGCTGAATGCGATCTTGCGGGTGCCGCGCGAGCGCTTCATCGACGAAGCCTTGTGGAGCCGCGCCTATCAGGACGACGCGCTGCCGATTGGCCACGGCCAAACCATTTCGCAGCCGTTTGTGGTGGCGCGCATGATTGAGGCGATCTTGCCGGGCGGTTCTGCGGGGACTGGCCGCTTCAAAAAAATTCTCGAAGTTGGCACCGGCTGCGGCTATCAGGCCGCCGTGCTGGCACAGCTGGCCGATGAGGTCTATTCGATTGAGCGCATCCGCGCGCTCTACGACAAGGCGCGCGCCAATCTGCGGCCCCTGCGCCTACCGAACGTGCGCTTGGCCTTCGGCGATGGCTATCAGGGCCTGATCGAGGCTGCGCCGTTTGACGCCATCATCGTCGCGGCTGCTGCGCCGGTGTTGCCGCAGGCGCTGGTGCAGCAGTTAAAACGCGGTGGCAAAATGATTATTCCGGTGGGGTCGAACGACGCGGGCGCTGCGCAGCAGCTTAAATTGATCGACAAACGCGGCATGACCGTGATTGAAAAACAGCTCGACCTGGTGCGCTTCGTGCCGATGTTGGGCGGCTTGGCGAAATAGGGCGGTGGCATGACACATTATTTACAACGATGGACCCGGCAGACAGCGTGGCTTAAATGGAGCGGACTGGCGATGGCGGCGGTCATGGCGCTGGCCGCTTGCACCACGCGGCAAAGCGCGCCGGTGATTGACCGCTCGCCCGGCGCTTCAGCACCGGCTGCACCGGTCGCAGGTGCCAAGCCGGCTGCGGTGCCGGTCACCGGCCCGGATTTTTACACCGTCAAACGCGGCGACACGCTGTTCGGCATCGCGCTCGATCACGGCCAGGATTACCGCGAAATGGCGGCGTGGAACAACATCACCAATCCGGGCGTGATTCAGATCGGCCAGGTGTTGCGCGTGACGCCGCCGCCGGGTGCTGCGGGTGCCGCTGACACAGGCGTGGTGGTGCGGCCGATCCTGCCGCCTGGCAGCGCGCCGGCCACACCGGCAGCCGCGGCTGGCACTGTGACCGAACCGCGCGGTGACAAGCGTCCCTATTCAGATGAAGCGCTGGCCCAGGCGCGCGATCAGGCCCAAGGCAAGGCTGCCGCTGCCGCCGCAGTCAAGCCTGCCGAGAAACCCGCCGAGAAACCGGCGGACAAGCCCGGTGACAAGCCCGCCAGCCCTGCGCCCGCAACAGTGTCAGACGACATCGCCTGGGCTTGGCCGGCCGCCGGCAAGATGATCGGCCCCTTCAGCGAATCAGGTGCGAACAAGGGTATCGACATCGCCGCCAAGGTCGGTGACCCGGTGCTGGCAGCCGGCCCGGGCAAAGTGGTTTATAGCGGCCAGGGCCTGCGCGGTTATGGCCGGCTCGTCATCATCAAGCACAACAACACCTGGCTGTCGGCCTATGCGCACAACAGCAACTTGCTGGTCAAAGAAGGGCAGGCCGTCACCAAGGGGCAAAAAATCGCCGAGGCCGGCAGCACCGACAGCGACGTGCCGAAACTGCATTTCGAGATCCGCCGTCAGGGCAAGCCGGTGGATCCGGTCAAACTGTTGCCGGAACGGTGAGAGGTGAGCACGATGGCGGTTGATGCGCAACTGATGGCGTGGTTCGAGCGGCTTGGGCGTGAGTTCGGCCCGATGGCAGATGCCTCCCCCGCGTCACGCCGCCAGCGCTACGAGGAGATCACGGATCTGCTCACCCGGCTGGAGCGGCCGGGTGCTGGGCAACACGCAGGGCAGCATGCGGGGCAACATGCGGGGCAGCACGCGGGGCAGCACGCCGGTGAACACGCCGGCAAGCACATCGGCATGCGCGACTTTCATCTCGCACTCGCCGGGCGCACCCTTAACGCACGCCTGTATCACCCCGGCGGCACACCCGCCCTGATGGTGTTCTTTCACGGCGGCGGCTGGGTGGTCGGCTCGATTCACTCGCACGAGCAGTTGTGTACCCGCATCGCCGCGCGCAGCGGCGTGGCGGTGCTGTCGGTCGAGTACCGCCTCGCGCCCGAACACCGCTTCCCCGCGCCGGTGGACGACGCGTTTGATGCATTGGTCTGGGCTGCCGCGCATGGCGATGAACTGGCGTGTGATGTCACCCGCCTCGCGGTCGGCGGCGACAGTGCCGGCGCACACATGGCGGCAGTGGCAGCGATCACCGCGCGTGATCGCGGCGCGTCCGCCGTGGCGTTTCAGTGGCTGGTCTATCCGGTGATCGATCCGGCTTCAAACCTTCCTTCACGCACCGAATGCGCCGCCGGGCCAGGTCTGACGGCGGACGACATGACCTGGTTCTGGCAGCAGCTTGGCCTCAATGCCGGCGCGCAACACTCGCAACACTCGCAACACTCGCAAGATTCGCAAGATTCGCAAGACGCCCGAGACGCACACGACTACCGGGTCGCCCCCTCGCGCGCGGTCACCCTCGCCGGCCTGCCGCCGGCCTATGTGCTCACCGCCGAAGCCGACTTGCTGCGCGACGAAGGCGAGCACTACGCCGCGCTGCTCAAACAAGCCGGTGTGCCAGTGACGCTGCGGCGCGGCCCCGGCATGACGCACGGTTTCATCCGCCTATCCGCCGTCAGCAGTGTGGCCGATACCCTGCTCGAAGAGGCCACCGCCGCACTCAGGCAGGCGCTGGTCTGACGCCCATGACGCCCACCCTGGTCTTTGACATTGAATCGATCCCCGATGTGGCGGGCTATCGCGCGCTGCACAATCTGTCACCAGACATCGCCGATCACGATGTCGCCGAAATCGCGTTTCATGAGCGCCGCGCCAAAACCGGCAGCGACTTCATGCCGCTGCATCTGCAAAAAGTAGTCGCCATTTCCTGCGTGCTGCGGGCCGGCGACACCTGGAAAGTCTGGTCGATTGGCAAGCCGGACGACCCCGAAAAAGAATTGATTCAACGGTTTTTCGACGGCATCGAAAAATTCACGCCGGTGCTGGTGTCGTGGAATGGCAGCGGGTTCGATCTGCCGGTGCTCAACTACCGCGGCCTGCTGCACGGTGTCAACGCTGCCTGCTTCTGGGATCAGGGCGAAGACAACAAAGATTTCAAGTGGAACAACTACATCAGCCGCTACCACGCGCGCCACACTGATTTGATGGATTTACTGGCGATGTACCAGCCGCGTGGCGCAGCGCCGCTCGACGCCATGGCCAAGCTGTGCGGCTTCCCCGGCAAGCTCGGCATGGATGGCGGAGCGGTGTGGGGCGCGTATCAATCGGGTGAGATCGCCGCCATCCGCCACTATTGCGAGACCGATGTGGTCAACACTTACCTGGTCTATCTGCGTTTTCAAAAAATGCGCGGCGTGATGAGCGAGGCCGCCTATGCGCGCGAGCTCAAGCTGGTGCGCGACACGCTGACGGCATCGCCTGAGCCGCACTGGAAGCAATATCTGGCGGCATGGCCAGCCTGAAACCCTTGGTGGGGGCGGGTTTCAGGCCAGTGGCACGATAGAACCTTTTCCCACCAAGGGTTTGCGGGCAGTGGCATGGTGACATTTACACCACCAGCTTAGGCCACCAGCGTCTGACGCGACGCTGATTTGAGCGCAATCACGCGCGCGCCCGAGGTGCCGTTGATGTCAGGTCATGCATCCGGTCTTGCGTTGGCGGCAAGCGGTGTTTCACGACACGGCAATTATGGAAAGAGTGAGAGCGCTTTGATCGGGTGAATAGCGGGGAAATTGGCGGGCAGATCCGCCAATGAAAACGCCGGGTATCTTGCGATCCCGGCGTTTTATTAGCGATGGCGGCGGACACTGCCGCGCGGGTTTGGCGTTACGTCATTTGATTTTCAGCAGGCGCGCGGCGTTGCCGCCGGTAATCAAATCGCGGTCC